>JAFAUE010000251.1 GCA_019243475.1 Acidobacteriota bacterium
CTCTCGAGGAAATGGCCCCTTCGACGTTGAAGCATCTAAAAATCGGTTATTTCGAAGAACACGCAAGCGCGCCGGTCACGGCGGAGACGCGGGACGCAGTGCGTGCAGCCGCGTCTGCGCTCCAAGGGCGTGGAATGTCGGTCGAGCCGTTCGATTGCACTTGGCTCAGTGAAGCGGGCGACCACTGGTGGACGTTGTTCGTGCGTCTCGGTGGAGAGCTCCTGCAAAAGGAGTTCAAGGAGCGCGAATCGGAAAAGAGTTCCATTCTTATCTTCAGCACTCGACCGCCGAGCAAAGAAGAATTACTGGCGGCATGGTTTCAGCGCGATGTGCTGCGACTAAAGCTCGAGAAGCAGATGGAGGAATTCCCGATTTTGCTTTGCCCGGTATGTTCGGTGCCGGCGTTTCATCATGGCGAGCGCGAATGGCAAATCGGCAGCAGGCGCGTGAGCTACATGCGGGCAATGAGCTACACACAATGGTTCAATCTTTTGGGAAATCCCGCACTGGTGGTTCCGGTCGGGCAGTCACCGGAAGGATTGCCCATTGGCGTCCAGCTAGTGGGGCGTGCCAATGAGGAGGAACGGTTGCTGAAAGTTGGGCGCGAGTTACAAGCCGCAATCGGCAGTCCACGCCTCGCTCCAATGATGGCTATGGGCGACCTAACAGCAGCTGGCTAGGCTCCATTAACGCAGCCAGGAAGTAGGACCTACCGGAGTCTTTCTTGCCGCGTTCTGTGCATCATTTTTGACCATAGGCATAACGATAGTCTGTTACGCCATTCCCAGACTGGTACCGAGTGTTGTACTCGAGCAAATACTCGAGCGAAGGTCCATTTAACGGATACTGGGAACCTGGCGGATTCGGATAAGTTCCCATGCGATGAAACGGCAAGGGACCTACGCTGAGGGCATCTGCCGCGTAGAAGTCCATGTCTTTGACAAAGCCGTTCGCATAGAACAGGTAATCGCGTTTCCATCCGGTAGGCAGAGGCGGCAAGGCCGAGCTGTCAAAATCCATGACTACCTCTTCACCGGAACCAAAGACCACGAACTTATCATCCGCTGCTTTCAGAAGTGGCAGCACATCCCCATATCGCGTGTAGGCGCCGACGTGGCGGGCGTAAGGACCGGTAAAACTCACATCTTCATAGGTGTAGTTCAAATCTCCGGGAAAGACCTCCTTTACTCGCGGATACCCGTGGAAGTGGAGTCGCGCCGATGCGAGGGGAGCCTCATGGATTTGCAGACGTGAGTCGGGCGCACTGTTCTCGATCAGTGCGCGGTCCCAGTAAATCTGCAAATTCGTGACGATCCGAATTTTGCGCGTTCCCGGTTGAAGTTTGCCCGTCAGGTCGACCGTGATTGTGCGCGGCAGGCCTGCGGGAAATCCCATGTCGTCGATGACGCGCTTCCAGCTTCCATCGGGCTCCTGCGCTTCAACGAACGGTGGAACGACTTTGATATTCGCCTGACTGGCGGCATACATCGAGTTTGCCGTGAAGTACTCGGTAAACCCGTCGAGCAAGAGATGCAATGGCATTGCCGGATTCCATTCGCCGAGGTCAAGCACCAGCGAGTGAAGGTCGGAGAACCCGGCAAAATGCAGCAGCTTAAAACCCGTCACGTATTGGTGATCGTGCGCCTGCAGGGCTGGCAGTACATCGTGGCCATTTTCGTCCCATGCCCCAGCAGGAAGATGTGGATGCAGCGCCGTAATGATTTTGAATTCGGGGAAGGGGGGACTGGCAACAAAGCGCTCGTTGGGATAGATGTCCGTCTCTGCCGGATGATCCACTGCGAGGAGGCGCGCCTGATCGAGATAATTGACTTCTTCCATCGGCTCGGCGAAGGTGACGCTCAGACGCCCGTCATGAGGTTTAACGCGCGATCCATCGACTTTGATGTACTCGTCGGGATCGGGAAGGTCGCGCTCGCGCGGCGCGATCCAGTGTCCGAAGACGGCGGCGCCGATGACATCGGAAACTAGCTCGTAGCGATTGCCATTCCAGGCAAACAGCACAGGACACGAGCTGCCGCGCCGATCGATCTCGAGAATCTCCTGCGGCTTGGCGGCAGCGAGATCAATTTCATCTTGATAAACGCCCGTCGGCCACAACAGGCGCACGACGTCAGCTCGAGTTTCCTGGCCAAGCCCAGCAATGATCTCCGACGGTCCCTGCGCAAGATAGCCGCTGCTGCCGGCGAGCTCCCACTTCTGCTGCATCTCTCCGGCAAACACTTGAACCTTTGTGCCGAGCGCGCTCTTGTTGTCATTCAGCCCTTTGAGCGCAATGCGCAGGGAATGGTTCTTGGTTCCACCCTCATTGCGCAGCGCAATCAGAGAACTGTCCGCGTCCGTAGTCAACAGGTCAGTGGCCCCGTCGCCATCCACGTCGGCCGCAACCAGCGCGCCGGCTTTGTGCACCTTGATTTTGTCGAGACCCACGGCCGATGTGACATCCTCAAATCCATTTGGGCCAAGATTGCGGAAAAGCCGAATTTCGGAACCATGATCTGTATCGCCAACTGCAGCCAAGTCGATCCAGCCATCATTGTCGTAGTCGAAAGCGGCAATTCCCCAGGCGCGCTTCCAGTTCACTTTGGGAAGCGCTACTTGTTCGAATTCTTTGCCGTTATTGTTTCTCCATAGAGTAATTCCAGGAGCTCCCGCGTGAGTGAATGCAAGGTCCATCCAACCGTCTTTATTGAAATCGAGTGCGGAGACTCCATTGACGTTTTGCGGTTTGTCGCCTTTCCACGGCTGTACCGGTAAAAACTTTCCTTCGCGCGGGTTGAGAAAAATGGTGGGGGCAGATGAGGAGGTAACGACGAGATCGATGGCGCGGTCATTGTTGATGTCGCTCGCCAATATGCCTGCGCTGGGAAATCCCGCTCCCAGACCTGTTTCATCGCTTACATCAGTGAAGGTGCCATTTCCGTTGTTGCGCAACAGCACATTGGATCGGGGATGCGGGTTTGTCTCCATACCGCTCACGATCACTCCAATATCGCTGCGCGCCACATATAAGTCGAGATCACCATCATGGTCGTAGTCGAGGAACGACAATGAATAGGGATACCCGGCAACGTTGATTCCCGCTTCTTTGCTCACGTCGTGAAACTTGCCGCCACCATCGTTGTGAAAAAGCCTTACCTCCTGCCATGAGGAAAGGGCGATGTCCGGTTTGCCGTCGTTGTCATAATCCCCGACTGCGCACGCGTCTGCGCTAAACGTTTCCAATCCCGAGCCTTTGCTTGCATCTTCAAAATGACCTTTTCCGCGATTCAGAAAAAGTCGCATTCCTTTCGGCCCAGGCGCGACGATATCTGGAGCACCATCGCCATTGATGTCATAAACGCAGATTCCGAATCCCTTCGTAACCGCAGTCTCGCCTTCCATTTGGGCTCCAACCGGCTCTGGCAGCCCGGACTCCTTACCTATATCTGCAAAGTGGACGGGAATAGCCGGCAGAACTGCGGCCTCTCCTGGAATTACTCGGGCCAATGACAGCGGCCCCTGCTCACCGTAAATCTGGCTGATCGGAGCACCTAGTTTTTCTCTTGTCAGTTTCTGAAAGCGCTCGAAGTGCGGCTTTGCTTCGGCGGTCTTGCCCTGACGCTGAAACGCGCGTGCCAGTCCAAACTCCCCGGAAACGCTAAATGGATCCAACTCCACCGCGCGCTGAAATTCTTTTTGCGCTTCTGGATACTTCTGCTGCTGAAGGTACAGGTCGCCAAGAAAGTAGTGAGTGTTTGCGTCCTCAGGCGCCAGTTCCTCTGCTTTCTCGAAGTCGCTGACCGAGCGCTCTGTCTCACCATTATTCCGGTGCAGCAGGCCGAAGTTGTACCAGACCGCGGGATCTTTGGGGGTAAGTTGCGCAGCATGCTGAAGCGCCTGTTCGGCCGAGGCGACCTGGGAGAGATTCAGCAGCGCGATTCCCAAATTCAGTTGGGCAACTGCACTGTCTTTGTCGAGTGAGGCAGCTTGCTGAAACTCGCTGCGCGCCTGGTCGAGTTTCTGCTGATTCATGTAAGCGACGCCGAGATTGTTCGCGCGCATTAGCTGCTGCTTGGAGTTTGTCTTTTGGGCAGCTTCAAAGATGAAGGCGCAGAGAACGACGACAATCGAGAGCACGAAGCTAAGTAGAAGGAGTCGGCGCAACGGTGTACCTCGGAGCTGGGTTACTCAGTATATGCAACTGCCCCCAAGGCGATTCCGCGGCAGTTCGATCGGAGGGCATGAGGCGGAGTGAAATCCAGAGCAGCTGTTCCGTCCAGCGGCTTCGACGGGGAGTTCTCCATTTTGTGGTGCGCGTGGACAACACGCCATCTGGCAATGATTTCCTAGTATCAAATCTGCAATTCAGAGTTTCCATAAAAGTGAGAGGAGTTGTTGCATGAAGGTCAGCGAAGTGATGACCACCGACGTGGAAAGTGTCCACATGACCAGCACGCTGGAAGAAGCAGCGTCGATCATGAAAGTTGAGAATGTCGGCGCAGTCCCTGTGGTGGATGAAGATGACGATCTCGTCGGCATTATTACCGACAGAGACATCGTCCTGCGCTGCATCGCGGAAGGCAAAAACCCGGCAGAGACAAACGTCGAAGAGGTGCTCAGTCACGAGCTTGAAACCATTGAGCCTGACGCGGAGATCGAGGAAGCAGCTCAGCTCATGGCCGATCGTCAAATTCGTCGGCTGCCGGTCTGCGAAGACGGGGAATTGGTCGGAATGCTTTCCATTGGCGACCTCGCCGTGAAAACACCGCGTCAAGAAGCGTCAGGAGAAGCGCTGCGGCAAATTTCGAAGGGGGTAAAGGGAGACAGCGGAGCCTCGCGCATCAACCGTACCGGCATCTCTCGCATGGCACAAGCCGCTCACGAAGGCGGTACACGAGCAGCTCACGCTGCACAAGCCAAATTCAGCGACGATGAGGATTTCGATCTGGAATTTTCCGACGAGAAAGACATCGTTGCCTCGGATGTTCAGGAGCGCCACAAGAACCGTCATCACCAGGCGGGTCATGAAGCCAAGAGCTCAGGCACAGGGAAGAAAAAGCTCCATCCGATATCCGAGGGTCGTCCGCAAGGGGACCTTGGCAGTCTGGGTCAGAAGAAGCAAGGGCAGGGAATTACCAGCCAGCAGGCGGACGCAGAAATCAAGCGTAACAACCGGGTAGTCGCAATAAGGGATGATGCGCGGGCCGGCCGCCGTCGCACGCGCAAGACGGGATGATTGAGCGCCGTTAGGGACGCGGTGTGCCGCGTCTCTGACGTGCAAATCTTGATTAGCCTTTGCCGGCTGTCACTCGCTTGGCAGCAAGCTGCTGCGCCAATTCGGCGCCGGTCCAGCGCTTGGTCTTCACATCGGACTCTCGCCGCTGATAAGTAATGGTCGCCTTTCCCAAGGTCAGCGAGACTAGGTCCGCCGTGGAGCGTTCGCCTTCCAGGCACCTGGTACACAAACAGCGATAATTTTGGGTCTCCCTGTTCTTCTGCACACTCACCTGTACTACGTGACGCACGTGGCTTCGACAGATGCCGCACCGACCGCCGCCGTTCAGCCTGTAGTTCAGCTCGGCATGATGCTCGATAGCTTCGCGTTGGCGCTCTTCGGGATCGAGGTCTTCGCTACCGAAGAGAACTTCCAGGTAGTCCTCGATGAGCCATGTAGGTAGTCGTCGCGAAGACATAAAGGGCGCTTGAGCCGGATCGAGGTGACGCGTCCAGAGCGCCACAACTTACCGAGCCAGGTTGAATGTTGTTGGGGGAGTGTCATTTCATCACTTGCTTACTCGGAAATCAACAGAAACATCGTCCCGAAAGAGCACTTTTTTGAGGAAATCCGCTGTGCCGTGCCATTCGTAACAGGATTGCCGGAAGGAGTTTGCAAGTTCAAAGGTTAACGTAAAAGGTAGCCCCGGACTTCGATTTCTGGTCGGAAGGGGGATGGCGTAGCGCTGAAAATGACAACTGCACTGAGGATTTGAACGGGTTTGGCTCGAGTTTGTATCCTCCTCCGACCCGGCTGATTACCATATTCGGCTTCTGCAACTTGACCGATCCGCCCCATCCGCAGCAAAAGTAGAGCGAGAGCACGTCGCAGAATTGCAGGGCATCTACTAGCCGCTCCAGGCTTTGCGCATCCTGCCGAAGGCTGGCCATCAGCTTTCTTTGGCGCTGCTTTTCCCGCGTGCGAAAGCGTTCGAATTGATCGTCTCTGCTCTTGTCATCACGCTGGGACAGCCGCTCGAAGTGTCGGCTTACCAAGTAGCCGCCGACTGGCGCGAACTTGGCCGCGGTTTCGATAGAGCCCGTCCATGCGCGGACGACCTGCTCAACCGGTGGTTCGAGGAAGCTTTTTGGCCGCGTTTTCGCGTTTGCTCGCAGGCTTTGAATTTGTTCCGCATCGTCCAGGCTCCATCCTGCGTCATGCAGAGCGATAGAGCGTGAAACTGTGGCCTCGATTGGGCCAAAGAGATCATCGCGCAGCACCGCTGCGAGGTCGCCGGCGAGCGCTGCATGGGATGGTTGCGTGACGATCCAAAATTCTCTGGCCGTCTGCTTCTGTGCAGCTTCGATCGCCTTCCAAATTGGGATTGGCTCAGAATCATGCGCGGCACCCTCTGAGATTGGAAACAAAACCATGCATCCTAACCTGCGTTTTGAGAAGCGCGTCAGCTACTTTGCAAACTTCAGCGTGATGCCGATAATAGATGGTTGAAGAGGCCCTTCCAAATCCTCCTGCAATCGTCCGTTGCCAGCATGGTACTTCTGTTCTTAGCGCTGCTTGGCTCGGCGTGCCGTTCGAACTCTGCGCGACAGCCCCATTCTTTAACTCCTCAGGAGCAGCGTGGTCACGATGTCTTTCTCGCCAACTGCGCGATCTGTCACAACGCGTACAAGGAAGAACCGCTGCAAGGACCACCGCTGGTCGGAGTCTTTCGCAAGCATGACCTGCCAAGCGGAATGCCGGCGACCAATCAACATGTGCACGATACGATTCTGTTCGGCCGGCGTAATATGCCGTCGTTCAATGGAATGCTCGATGAGCACGAGATCAGCGACGTAATCGCGTTCCTGCATACGTTGTAGCTGCTAAGCTACTCAGCTCCTAAGCTGCTGAGCATTCAGCTGGAAAACGTCGTGCTGCTCGTCACCGTGTCTGCGGAGGAAGTGGCCTCCCGGTCTCAGAACCATAGCGGTGACACTCGAATGGCTCAGCCACATTCATCGTTTCCACCTCTGCTCGGGCGTCAGCCCGCAGAGCTTAGGAGCTTAGAAGCTGAGCAGCTTAGCAGCTACAATGGAAGCGGTGTCGAGTTATCCCGAGCTCGTTCAGATTGACCTCGCTCCGCGCGTGCCGAAGCCCAAACCTGCCTGGCTGAAGGCTCGTGCGCCCATGGGGGACAACTATCACGAACTGAAGAAGCTCGCGCGGTCTCTCGATTTGCACACGGTTTGCGAGTCGGCGCAATGTCCGAATATTGGCGAATGCTGGAACCATCGCACGGCAACCTTCATGTTGCTCGGGGATCTCTGCACGCGACGCTGCGGATTCTGCGCCGTGCCAAAGGGCAAGCCGAAGGCAATTGATTTTGACGAACCGCGCCGCGTCGCCGAAGCAGTTGCGACGCTCGGCCTGAAGCATGCAGTCATCACCAGCGTGAACCGCGATGACGACAATCTTGGCGCTGCCAGGGTTTTTGCCGACACAATTCGCGAGGTCCGGCACCAGGCGCCCGGCTGCCAGGTCGAGGTCCTGATTCCGGATTTCCAAGGAAGGGA
>JAFAUE010000495.1 GCA_019243475.1 Acidobacteriota bacterium
ACAAGCTCACTGCGCAGAATGTCCAACCCCTCGCTATCGATCAGCTCCGCCCCTAAAGTCGACCGGATCACCGGGTCTAGGATGACGTTCCGAAGCCGCCCGGCCCGCAGGACCTCGGCCACGCATCGAGCCGCCTTACCCGATCCGAGCATGCCGATTTTGACCGCCGCCGGCGGAGAGTCCTCAATCAGGGCCTCCAGAGTCGCCTGCACCGTCTCCGGGCTCACCGGCTCCCAGCGGCTTACCCCCTGTGTGGTCTGGACGGTCAAGGCCGTAATCGCCGACGTTCCATAGAGCCCATGGGCGGCGACGGTCTTGATGTCGGCCGTGATTCCCGCCCCGCCGGAAGGGTCAAATCCGGCCACGACCATCACGATCTTCGGTGTTTGTTCACCAGTAGGCATCTAAGTTGCTGAAATATAAGCGATTAAAGTCGCAAAATCGTCCCATTTCGGGCCAACGGAGTACCTGCTGCTTCCGTCTAACAATCCACGCCGGCGGGGAGCGATTTCACCCCAAAATACGGCCCACAACTTAGGCCGAAAAGCAAGAGCGTTATTTCGGCGAACAAAATAAAGATTTCGAACAGGTGCTTTGTTTTCTTATAATTAATGGAACCAGTCAGGGCCATAACGGGAAACGAGGTGTAAGGTGCAACGCTTACACAAATACGTGTTGAACGCCGTGGCGCTCGGAGCATTTGTCTCCGCGTCGATGGCGGCCTCTGCCCCCACAAAGTCCGACCACCCAATGCCCGCTCAGCCTGGAGTGCGCAAGCCTGCCAAGAAGCAGGCGGCAAAGCGCTACAGGCCGTTTGCCGTAGGCCAGGCGTCCTGGTACGGCGACGCCTTTGACGGCAAGCAGACCGCCAGCGGCGAGCCTTACGACATGTACGAGCTTACCGCCGCCCATCGTACTCTGCCCATGGGAAGCTGGGTAAAGGTCACCAACCTCAGGAATCACCTGTGGGTGCTGGTCCGCATCAACGACCGCGGACCGGTCCCGGAAGACCGCATTATCGACCTCTCCTATAGCGCCGCCCGCATGATCCGCATGAGCGGCAGCGGCCTCGCCCGCGTCCGCCTGGATCTGGTAAAGGCCCCG
Organism: Acidobacteriota bacterium; assembly: GCA_019243475.1. Taxonomy (GTDB): domain Bacteria; phylum Acidobacteriota; class Terriglobia; order Terriglobales; family Acidobacteriaceae; genus Gp1-AA112. Next base: position 1,105 of record JAFAUE010000495.1, read on the forward strand.
CCTCAAGACTCCGAAGTCGCCATGTTGGAAACTGGGCGCTAAGGCCAGAAGAAAAAGGCGTTTCGGGTTTCGAGTTTCGAGTTTCAAGTTAAAAACACAAAGGCAAGAGTCGTTTCGGGTTTCGAGTTTCCAGTTTCGGCAAAGCCACTCGTCAACCGGCTGAGCCAATCCTCGCCCTCGCATCGGCTATTTCGGTACCGACTGCGGTAGCGGTCGGGTCGGCCACCTCACCCATTCCCTACCGGGAACGGTACTGACGCGGGAACGGTACTGACGCGCGCTACAATCCGCTTGTGACCTCTGCGAAAGACCGTCTTATCGTCGCGCTCGACGTCCCAACTGCAACCGAAGCTCAGGAAATCGTCTATGAGCTGGGCGACTCCGTCTCGCTCTACAAAGTAGGGTTGCAACTTTTTGCAGCCGAGGGGCCGAAGATCGTCTCTGAGCTGGTCAACTCCGGACGCAAGGTCTTCCTCGATCTCAAGCTTCACGACATCCCCAACACGGTTGCCGGCGCGGTGAAGGCAGTCGCCGAAATGGGAGTGCACATGCTCACCCTCCACGCCGCCGGAGGCAGCCGGATGCTCAAGGAAGCGGTCGCCGCTGCCAAATCGGGAATCCATCCGCCGCTCGTGCTCGGAGTCACGGTGCTGACCAGCCTTTCCCAGGACGAGCTGCACGAGTCGGGAGTGAAGTCGTCGCTCTCCGAGCAGGTCCGGCATCTGGCCATGCTGGCGAAGGCTGCAGGCTGCCAGGGCGTTGTCACGTCGCCGCAGGAGGCCGCCGGGGTGCGCTCGGCGCTGGGACGCGAGATGAGCATTGTCACGCCGGGAATCCGCCCCGCCGGCAGCGCCCAGAACGATCAAAGCCGGATCGCCACGCCGGCAGCGGCGATCCATGCAGGGGCGTCGCATCTGGTGATAGGCCGCCCGATTCTCGAAGCGAAAAACAAGAGCCAGGCCGCGCAATCGATCCTGGAAGAGATCGGCGGCGCGCTGCGCAGCGCAGACACGGAGATGGCCGGCAGGGGCTAGGCGGGCAAGGGGACAGGTGACAGGTGACAGGGGACACGGAACTGCAACCGCAACGGCAAGAGCGAACACGAAGGGCACTAGGGTCTAACGGAGGCGCACGAAGAAATATCTATTTTTCCTTTGTGGACCTTTGTGTCCTTTGTGGTTTAACGGGTTCCACTTCGCTGTGACAGGGGACAGAGTAGGGAACAGGTGACAGGGTACAGGGAACAGGGGTCAGTACCGTTCCCGGTAGGGAATGGGTTAGCTAGTCGGACCGCACGGCTACCGCAGTCGGTACCGAACAACCATTCCAAGGTGAGGCTAGCTCAAGCGGATTGCAACTGGCTTTGCCGAAACCTGAAACCCGAAACGCCTTTTGCTTGTGCGGTTTAACCTGAAACTCGAAACCTGAAACCTGAAACGCCTTTGCTCTTTCACAGCTTTTCGAAAAATTCGCACGCCGAGCAGGAGATGAAGACTCCTCCTCCGACTCCGCGCTCGCGGTCCTTCACGCGCTTCACGATGCGCGTGGGCTTCCCGCACTTGGGACAATCCGTGCTCTTCGATGTATCCATGACCTTCTTGCGGTCAGCAGTCTTGGCGATCTTTGCCATGGGTAAGTAAAACTCCGTAAGAATTTAACGATGAATCTATTTTACGCGAAGGGCGACAGATGTCGTGTGCCAGCGCGAAGCGCGATGTTCCGGTAGCCCACCAGCGTGAGCGGTGGGTTCGGAGGTAACAGGTGTGAGCCCGCAGGGCGACATTCTTTCAGATCGGCGCAAACAAGAATGCCGCCCTTCGGGCTCCGCGCGGCTTGCGCGTTCACCCATGGCTCACGCCCAAGGGCTACAAGAGTTGCGCGCTTCGCGCTCTCTTCGAACTCGCCTCGATTTCGCGACCGGTAGAGACTCGCAGAGCTGCCGGCTGCTGGGCTTCACCGCGAGTGCCGCTCTTAGCGGCACGGATGATACTAGCCCGGCGTGGAACGCCGGGTTAGGGCGTTTGGGGATCGAGTCCCGCGTGTTTTGCGGGACGATTGTGTTTTGCCTCGCGGCCGCCTGTTCGTCTTCCCACCGACCTTTTGGCTTTGCCGAAACTTGAAACCCGAAACGCCTCTTTCTTCGCGGAGTGC
>JAFAUE010000496.1 GCA_019243475.1 Acidobacteriota bacterium
GCGTTTGATCTTCTGCTCAGCCACGTTCTTCAGACGAAAGTCCGCCACAGCCGCGGCGGCGATTACCATGCTGGCCTCTGCCCATCTGGCCAGAGCGGCGTCCCGCATCTGCTCGGCGGTTTCGACGCGCACAACCTCCGTTCCCGCTGGAGGCTCCAACGCGACCGGCCCGGACACCACTACGACCTTAGCTCCGCGTCGCGAGGCGGCTTCCGCCAGCGCATAACCCATCTTGCCGCTGGAACGGTTGCCCAGGAAGCGCACTGGATCTAACGGTTCGCGCGTAGGGCCTGCGGTAATCAGGATGGTTTCACCCACCAAGTCGCGAACAACGCCTAAGGTTGCGAGCGTTGCGGCAACGATCTCTTGCGGCTCCGCCAATCTTCCCGGTCCCGTCATTCCGCAGGCGAGGTATCCGCTGCCGGGCTCCACAAATCGCACGCCACGCTCGCGCAGGGTCTGCAAGTTTTGTTGCGTAGCGGAATGTTCCCACATTTGGACATTCATCGCGGGGGCAATCACGACCGGCGCGGGCGTGGCAAGGTAAAGCGTAGAAAGAAAATCGTCGGCTTGCCCGTGCGCGAACTTGGCCAGCATGTCTGCGGTGCAGGGCGCGACCAGCAGAGCGTCAACGGATTGCGCGACGGCAATATGCTCGATCGCCGATTCCAGATTCGGCTGCTCATCCCCGGAGTTCCACAGTCCGGTAATCACCTTCTCGCCGGAAAGCGCGGCAAAGGTCAAGGGCCGCACGAACTCCTGGGCGGCCGCGGTCATAACCACCTGAACATTGAGGCCTTCGTCCTGCAGCAGACGCACCACCTCGCAGGCTTTATAGGCCGCGATGCCGCCGCAGACGCCGAGGGCCACTTTCATGGCTTCATTGTAGCGTGATACTGACTGCATTCGGCGCGCAGGCAGCGAGATGGTAAGAACTTGTTTTGCTTGACCTCTGCGGCAACTTCCGTTGAAATCGTGGGTTCCGATTTCAAGTCTCTTACCGGAGCCTCCGCCTGGCTAATCAACTCTTCGCCAAGAAGTCTATCGACCAGCTCATCGCCAGTTCGGAAGAGCCGGAACACCGATTAAAGAAGACGCTCGGACCGTGGTCGCTCACGGCGTTGGGCATCGGCGCCGTCATCGGTTCGGGCATTTTCACCGTAATAGGCACAGCCATCGCGGGTCAGAAGTTCGACACTTCCTCGATCCTCAATGCGCCCCTGCTCGACTATCTCATTCACCATGCCGCGACCTTTGGCCGTCCCGGCGCAGGACCGGCGCTGGCCTTATCGCTGGTGCTGGTAGCGATTGTCTGCGCCTTTACCGCGCTGTGCTACGCCGAGCTGGCCTCGATGATTCCCATTGCGGGAAGCGCATATACATACACCTATGCGACTATCGGCGAGCTGATCGCATGGATCATCGGATGGGACCTGATCCTCGAATATGCGGTCAGCAACATTGCGGTGTGCATCGGATTCTCGGCGCACTTTGTCGATCTCTTCGACTGGTTCGGGCTGCACCTTTCGCCGCGCTGGATCAGTCCGGCATATCTGCCCGGCGGGCTCACGGACCTTGCCGGGAATGTCCTCTATAACCCCGGCTGGCATCTCGGTTTCAACATTCCAGCGTTTGTGATCGTGCTGCTGATCACGGTGGTGCTAGTGCGCGGAATTCGCGAGTCGGCAGAGACCAACAACGTGATGGTCATCCTGAAAATTTCGGCGATTCTGGCGTTCATCATCGCCGGCGCGAACTTCATCAATCCCAAGTATCACCACCCTTTCTTCCCAAACGGCTGGTCGGGCGTGCTCACGGGAGGATCGATCATCTTCTTCACCTACATCGGCTTCGACTCCGTTTCCACCGCGGCGGAAGAAGCGCGCAACCCGCAGCGCGACGTACCGTTCGGAATTATCGCCACATTGATTGTTTGCACGGTGCTGTACATCGGCGTCGCCGTAATTCTCACCGGCATGGTGCCGTGGCAGTCGATGATCGACGACGCCGCGCCCGTCGTGAACGCGCTGAAGAAGCTTTCGATATTGCCCAACGGCGGCCTATTGCGATGGATACGGCTGGTCGTTCTCTTTGGCGCCATGATGGGAATGATCTCCTCCATCCTGGTCTTCCAGTTGGGCCAGGCTCGCGTGTGGTTCTCGATGTCCCGCGACCGGCTGCTGCCCAAACTTTTCAGCAATGTCCATCCGCGATTTCGGACGCCTTCCTTTTCAACCTGGGTAGCCGGTTTCGCGGTGGGTATTCCATCGGGATTGCTCGACATCGGCACCGCGTCCGATCTGTCCAATATCGGAACTCTCTTCGCTTTCGTCCTGGTTTCAATCGGGGTGCTGGTGCTGCGTTATCGCGAACCGGAGCGACACCGCGGATTCCGCTCTCCCGGCGGGCCCATTGCACCGGTCTTGAGTATTGCATTCTGCATCCTGCTCATGGCGGGGCTGCCGATTCTCACCTGGCTGCGATTCTTCCTCTGGCTTGTAATTGGGTTGGCGATCTACTTCTTTTATAGCCGGCATCGCAGTGAGTTCGCCGGCATGCGATAAGTCATTGCAGAGTTGAGATTTGCGCGCCTGAGCCAACGAGAGCTGGCGTTGGCTGCATCCCTCTGAAATGCCGCCTTTACAGGCAGAGCGTCTGCTGTACCGCAGCCGAGTTGCTCCTCCTATCGGCGACTACGGCATCATCGGCGATTGCCGTTCCGCCGCGCTCATCTCGAAAGGCGGCTCTCTCGATTGGCTCTGCTGGCCGTGGTTCGACAGCGGCTCAATCTTCGCGGCAATTCTTGACGTTGAAAAAGGCGGATTCTGGCGAATCGCGCCCGCAGGCGAATACTCCTCCACCCGCCGCTACATTCCCGAAACCAACGTCCTTGAAACGGAGTTCCGCACTGCCGGCGGCCTCCTGCGTGTCACCGACTGCATGCCGGTGTATCACGCGGACTACGAAAAGCAGCATCTGATCCCGGATCGGGAAGTGCTTCGCATCGTCGAGTGTGTCGAAGGCGAAGTTGCGCTCGATGGCCTTTACTTTCCTTCACCAAAATACGGACGATGCGCAGTCCGGTGGCGAAAGAAGGATGCGCTTGGGATCCGGGTTGAGTTTAAGGGCGGCGCACTATGGATGCGCAGCGATTTGCCCTGGGAAATCCGCGACGGTCACGCCGCCTGCAATTCCGTGATGCGTGCGGGCGAGCGACGCTACTGCTCGCTGGTCATGATGGAACATGGCCCTGCCGTGCTGTCGTGCCTAGGCTCGTGGTCGGACGCGGCCCTGCAACAGACAATCTCCTGGTGGAAAAAATGGGCGAGCAGATGCGAGTATCAAGGCGAATTCCGCGACGAGGTTCTGCGCAGCGCGCTTGCGGGTAAGCTGCTGAACTTCGCGCCCTCGGGAGCCACGATTGCTGCGCCTACAATGTCACTTCCCGAGCGCGTCGGCGGAGATCTCAATTGGGACTATCGCTACTGCTGGCTGCGTGACGCGTCGATGACGGTGACTGCGATGTTTGGCCTCGGCTATCACGACGAAGCGGAGGCATTCATCGAATGGCTGCTGCATTCGACCAACCGCACGCAGCCAAGGCTGCTGGTCACCTACACGGTGTACGGCCGCCTGACGCCGAAAGAGTGGGAGCTAAACGACTGGAAGGGTTATCGCGAGTCGCGCCCGGTGCGCGTCGGGAACGATGCTCGTAAGCAATTGCAGCTCGACGTCTATGGCGAAGTCTTATCAGCCGCGGTGCAGCTCGATGAATCGAACAAGCGGGTTGATGGCACGAGCGCGCGCGTACTGCGCGGCGTGGGCAAGTACGTCCATAACCATTGGATGCTCCCGGACAAAGGCATCTGGGAGCCGCGCACGCCGAACCAGCACCACACGCACTCCAAACTCATGTGCTGGCTGGCCATGGACAGCCTTCTCCGTCTCCATGACGGCGGACTCCTCAACAAGATCAATCGCGACGAGATTGAGCAAACGCTGCATGAGATACGCCGAGAGATCGAGCAAAAGGCATGGAACGAAGAGCGGCAAACGTACACGGCGATCTTTGAAGGCGAGGAAGTGGATGCCAGCCTTCTATTGCTCTCGAAGCACGGCTTTGAACCTGCGGATTCCTCGCGTATGAAGAGCACATACCGCCGAATTCGCGAGGAGCTTGGCGCCGGACCGGGATTGCTCTATCGCTATCGCAACGACCTGAGTCCCGGCGAGTCGGCGTTCGGCATTTGTTGTTTCTGGGCGGCGGAATATCTGGCGCTGGGCGGTGGAACTCTGGAAGAAGCAAAAGAGGAGTTCCGGAAGGTCTTGCGCTATCGCAACGATCTTGGGCTCTTCGGCGAAGAAATTCATCCCGAAACGGGAGAGGTGATCGGCAACTTTCCTCAGGGGTTCACCCATGTCGGGCTTATCAATGCGGCGCTGACAATCGCCGAACGCGAAGCCAAAATGGAACAGGAGGCAAAGGCAGCGTGATTGTCGTTATCCAGTGGACGCATTGGCTGTTTTGGGGATTCGTCGCCAGCGTCGCTCTGGTCACGGTGGAGACCATCGGGCAGGGGCTTGGATTTACACGCCTGAACCTGCCGCTGATTCTCGGCTCCGCGTTTACTCCCGATCGCGACCATGCCCGCGCGCTGGGAGTGATTCTCCACATCTTCATGGGCTGGGCATTCTCGATTATCTATGTCATCGGGATGGGATTCCTCGGCGGTCCCACATGGTACCGGGGAGCCTTCATCGGCCTCGCGCATGCGCTGGCGATTTGCGTCATCGGCTGGCAGATTCTTCCCGGAATCCATCCGCGCATGGCGAGCGAGACGCATGGCCCTGCAGCCACTCGCATGCTCGAGCCGCCAGGATTTATGGGTGTGAATTACGGCATTATGACTCCCGTCGCCGTATTCGTGACCCACGCCATCTTCGGCGCGATCCTCGGAGCCTTTTATCGGTGAAGAGAGCTGCGGGCAGTTGCTGAACGCTGTAATCCAGACTTCGCTCTCTTGTCATTTCCTTGTGACCCATGACACAGGTTTTTCGACGGTCGGCTGCTGCGGAGGTGTTTGAGAATCCTGCGCTGCTCCGAGTTCATCAACGCTTCTACAGGTTCGGATCAGGAACCGACGGTGTGCTTCGTCGGGGAGTTCGTAAAAATGCCCCGATTTTGTAGAGTCCAAGAGCAATGGCCGTATAGAGGGCACAATTAAGTGCCACCGAGAGCAGGGTAATCATGATGCCAAAGGGCGTCTTCCCCCAACCCACAACCAACATCAACGAAGACGGCCAAAGTACGTACATCAAATCGAGTCGTCCAGCTAGGATAAGCACTCCGGCTGTGCCCGACGCGAGAAGTATCAAGATACAGATGCAAGCCACAAGCGCGATAACGCAGGAGCCTAAAACAATGCGGTTTGATATTGACATTGGAATTTCCTCAGGATGCATCGCCTGACCAAATCCAATTTGCCAGCTACCAGCTATCAGCTAAGGAGTGCTCGACATGTACCGGCGGCTCGTCTCTGATGAATCGCTAGGGCAGGGTTGGCGACGCTTGGGCGGGCAGGCGTCCAGTCTTGCTCAGCTCTTTGTAAAAACCGAGATCCTGGTCGCGCAGCATCTTCGTTATGTAGGCAATCTGCCCGTAGTGCAGCCCGAAGTGCTCGACTACCTGATAAACCGCGTGCAGACCTGTGACCGTGTATCCCTGAATCTGGTAAGTCGCGAGCAGCTCCTTTTCTGTGAGCCGCGAAAGCGTCTGCGCTGAGGCATCCATGGTCTGGGCAAGCAGCTGGATGAGTTTCGTTTTGGGAATCTGTTCACGCTGAGCAAATTCCGCAGGACGGTCGCGCCGGTCTTCGGTTTGGGCGAAAGACGCGACCAGCCATTGGGTTACGTTGCCGTTCAAATGCAGCAGCAGATTCCCAATGCTGTTGCTAGCCTCGTTGGGACGCCACCATACCTGCTCGTCGCTCAGCGACTCCACGCAGGAGCGCAGCCGCGGCCAGTACTGCTCCAGCAGTTTGCCCCGGGAAAAATTCAGGAACTCGACAGCGGTGGAATTCGCCGGCATGCAGGCGATTATAGCGGCTGCTTGCAAAGCGAGATAAAACCACAGAGCACACGAAGGATTTCAAAATGAGTCGGAACCGTTTGCGTAGCGAATGGGCTGTGCATGGTTAACATCCCGAGTGCCGCCCTGCGGGCTCATGATCTTTCTTTCGCGTTGCCATGGCTTACGCCGATGGCCCACGGGAATTCCGCGCTTCGCGCTGGTCTTGGATAACCCGCCAGCATGAGCTGTTAGAGATGGACGGCAGTTTAAGATAATGACTCGCTATGCCCGTCGTTTTGAAGATCAATCCGCAGAAGAAGGTCGTGCACTCAACGTTTTTCGGTGTAATGACCGACAGGGAGATCCTCGAGCACAGCAACACCATCGCGTCGCATCCCGACTTTCGCCCGGAGTTTGACGAGATCATCGATCTGACTATGGTCACCGAGCCGCGAGTCACATCCACGGGCATGCGCCAACTTGCGGACCGCCAAAGCATCTTTCAGACTTCCTCCAAGCACGTGATCGTCGCGCCTAAAGACCTGTCATTCGAGAAGGCGGCAGAATTCAAGGGCATGTCTGAAACCAGCCGTCCGAATCTCACGGTCGCGCGCAGCGCGGCTGAAGCCTACCGCATCCTGGGACTGGAATAAAACATCGTCCATCGACATTTCGGTCGACCGCCCGAAGAGCATTGTGTCTTTGAGAATCTGTCATCGTCAGGTCCGCAGTTGGCCGAAGGATCTCTGAGGATGCGCGCGACTTGAATGTTGGTATGAACTTTTCACCAAAGCACATTGTGCCCTGCGTGTGGCATCGGCCGCGCAAAGAAAAGGCCCATTCCGAAGAATGGGCCTTTCGAGTCGTTATCGGTTAGAAGTTGAACTTCATCGCAAGCTGCACGATGCGGGGATCGCGCGTGCTGTTTACCTGGTTGAAGAAGGTGGACGAGAAGTTCGTTCCGGTGCTTGAGCCGTTGTTGCAGCAGATCGGGTTCGTGTGGTTGAAGGTGTTGAACGACTCAAGGCGGAACTGACCGGTGAATCTCTCCGTGAACTTAATGTTTTTGAAGAGAGACAAGTCCGTCACCCAGAAGCCCGGAGCGCGGATTGCACCTGGACGCTCAGTTGGTTCAGTCGTTTGTCCGGCAGGAGCAGGCTGGAATGCCGAGGCGTTGAACCAAGAAGTGTAGGTGTGTGGTGCGTTCGAGTTCGGGTCGCCAACCTGGTTCACGCGGCAACCTACAAAGGTTGCGCCAAAGCAGGCTGAACCGATCACGTCAAAGCAATTGGTTCCCGCTCCGGCGGTGCAACCGCCATTGCCGATGATTGCCGTCAGCGGGAGGCCTGTCTGGAAGGTCTGCACGCCCGAGAATTCCCATCCTCCCAGCGCGTGTCCCACCAGCCCATGCTGATCACGCAACCAAGGCACCTCCCAAACAAAGTTGGCCGTCAGTACGTTGCGACGGTCGGCGATGGTTGGACCGTAGTTGCCGCTCAGATCGGTCGGAATCTGCGGTAGTGCCGAACCGCCAGTAGAACGATCCGCCGGGTCTGTGGTCAAACCATGCGACCACGTGTAGGAGACGTTCACCAACGTATTGCCCGAGAACTTACGTTGAACCTGTGCCTGCAGCGAGTGATAGTTCGAGGTGTAAATGTCTTGAAATCCGTTGATTGGGCCATAGCCGACGAACTGGCGAAGCACGTTCAACTTGGTGGTGTTGCCGGAGCTGTTCACGCACGGCTGAGAGCTCGGACATCCAGTTGAGATGTCGACGCCGTTCGCTGCAACCTGTACTGGTCCGGCAAAACACTTGGCAGCCGTGGTGCAGTTCAGATATGAGGCAGGGGCAGGCTGATTGAGCTCGACATATCCGGGCAGGTGGATGCCGTTGTTCCCGAAGTAGCCCACATCCACAAACCAGTTCTGCGGGAACTGGCGCTGGATGTCCAGACTCCACTGCTGCGAATAAGGCGATTTGTAATCGATCGGCATACGGGCATTGACCGTCGGCGGAGTCTGCGTCGTTCCGATTGTGGTGCTGCCCACTGGGCTGGCCAGCGTGCTGCGGGTAATGCTCAGGTTAGTCAAAAATCCCGGATTGCCCCCAACGTTTAACTCGGGGTTTCCGAATTCCAATCCGTTGTCGTAGTACATGCCATAGCCGACCCGGACGGCGGTCTTTCCGTTTCCGGAAGGATCCCATGCCAGACCAATTCGCGGCGCAATCGCCCCGTTAAATTCCTTACCGACCTTGCTGCCAAACGGAGACTTCACTCCAGTGAATCCGTTGAATGTCGGTGGATTCACGAAGATGATGCCATTCAGCGGGTTGTAGTTCGGGTTGCAAGCGCTGCTGGTAGGAATGCCATTGGTAAGTTTCACATCGGCGACGCCAGTCGATGTAATGCAAGGTGCTTGACTGAGGCTATAGACCGCAGGATCAAAGTTGCTGAGCCGGCTGGTGCCGTTCGGGCCGCTGGCATCGGTTGGCTGCCGGAAGAACGAATGCCGGATGCCATAGGTCACCGTCAAGCCCGGACGCATGCGCCAAGTGTCTTGCGCGAAATACTCGAACTGGTTGTCGAAAATGTTTGCGGTGACGTCGATCGATCCTTGCGAGAACGAGCTGAGTTGCCCGAGCAGGAAGTTGGCGTATGACTGCTCGGCTGAGAACGGGCAGGTTCCACCGGCGGCCGGGGTACCCGTGCAGACCGGAGCGCCGTTGAAGGTCGTCGCGGCAGTCGGCTGGTTTACTGTGTCAAAGCCGTAGGCGCCATTGTTCTGCGCGCCGGTCAAATCGGCGTTCTCGTGCTTGTTGTAGTGATAGAAGATGCCGCCAAAACGCATGGTGTGCGTGCCCAAAACCTTGGTGAGATTGGCGTAGAAGCTGTGGTTGATGTTGAAGTCGTTGTAGGGCGCCGTCGGCGAGAAGCCGCTGCTGATGCCGCTGACTGTGAGCCCCGGAACGCGTCCCATGACATTTGCGAAGGGGAGGGTGTTCCCGATTGCGGAAACGATGTCGGGCGAATTCTTTACCGCGACTGCCCCTGTGGCCGTATTGATGAGCGCTCCATAGGAGTAGCGATATCCACCGTCAATCAGCAATGTGGGAGTCAGAGTAGCAGTGGCATTCAAGCTGTATTGATGTCCGGGAGAATTAGTGTTGGTCGTGGCAATGTTATCCAGCGGCAGGTTCAAAAACAGGCCGCCTGCTTCGCGCGTTGGGTTTGTATCGCGGAGGTACTTTCCATTGATGCTCAGCTTTGAGCTGAAGACGTGATCGACCTTGATCATCTCTTCATGGAAGTTGAATAGCCCTCGAAGAGAGGAAATGTAGTTGAAAGGATTCGCTGTTGATCCGGCATTCGGCGTGGGATAGAGCGAGAAAATGTCTTTCACATAAGCAGCGGCAATCGGATCCCATTGGTTCTGCGGGATCGATGTTCCATACTGTTGGCAAGCGCCTGCAGTTCCGCCCGTGTTGGCGAACTTTGTACAGACAACATGCTGAAATTGGCCGTTTACCATGCCCGCGTACGGCACACTCGCGGTGGGGTTGGAGTAGGTCACGATGCGTCGCGCTTCCTCAGAAAAGAAGAAGAAGGTCTTGTCTTTCTGCTCGTACAGCTTGGGAATCCACACCGGTCCGCCGAACGTTCCGCCAAAGTCGTTGTAGCGCAAGGCAGGTGGCTTGTTCGGCTGACCCTTACCAAGCTGCGCCTGCTTGGTGAAATAGCTGTTCGCGTTCAAGGCGTCATTGCGAAAAAATTCATAAGCGCCGCCGTGGAAGCTGCTGGTTCCAGAGCGCGTAATCACGTTGACCTGGGCACCGGCCGAACGTCCGGATTCCGCGTCATACACGCCGCGTACCACACGGAATTCAGCAATTGCGTCCACGCTGGGGAAGGATAGAAGCGTGAGGTTGGAGCCGCGGTCCACGTTGTCGGCGCCATCAACCAGCCAGTTGTTTTCTTCGCGCCGGTTGCCGTTCACCTGGATGCTGGCGAGGTTGGTGCCAAGCGGGGCAGTTGCGCCAGGGAAGAGCTGATCGCTGTTTCCGGAGTTCGAGGTGCCGGGCACTAACTGTACTAGCTCCATGTAGTTGCGGCTGGTCATCGACAGCTCGCGAATCTGCGTGCCGGTTACCACGCCGGTAGCAACCGCGCTTTCAAGATTTACGTTCTCGCCGCTTGCCTCGACCGTCACCTTTTCGTTTTCGGAGCCGACGCGCAAAGTCGATAAAACTGTGAGCTTGTCGTTGACGTTCAGCGTCAATCCGGACTGCACAAACGTTTCAAATCCCTTGTTCTCAACCGTCACCGAATAATGTCCGACCGGCAAAGAAGGAAAGGAAAACTCGCCTGCCGTTCCAGTTTTAGAAGTGCGTACCGCAATACTTTTATCTATATCGGTAAGGGTTACCTTGGCATTCGGAACCACGGCGCCGCTGGGATCCTTCACAGTTCCTGAGATGGAGCCAGTCGTCTCCTGGGCCAACGCAGTACAGCAAAGAAAGGCACAGCAAAAAAGTGTAAAAAGCAGTCTCGACAGCACGCGCATATCGCCTCCGGTCATCTTTACGCCCCGCTTTTTGTTGTTACGAGGCTGTTACAAAACGGGCAATGCTACTGAGCTTCGATCCCAACTGTCAAACGTTTCCTGAGCAGACGTTCGCCTAATTTGAAAACAACTAGACCCTCGCAAGACTCTGGCAGCCATGGAGTTCGACCAGTGTGCCCTATCAGGCAAGGCGCAAAAATGAACAGGCGCCGGATCTCTCAAGCGCCTGTTCATCTTTACGGAATGGGAACTAGAACGTCACCTTTAGAGCGAGTTGGATGTTTCGAGGATCGCGCGCGTTCAAAATGCGATCGTACGAACTGCTGTTTAGAGAGGTGCTTAAACCGCTTATCGGCGCACCTTCCGCAAGATTGGTGTGGTTGGTAAAGTTGAAGAACTCAGCACGGAACTGGGTATTCACGCGTTCACCAATCTTGAAGTTCTTGAAGAACGAGGAATCCCAGCGGAAGATGCCTGGCCCGACGATTTGCCCGCGGTGCGCATTTCCCTGACGCAGTGGGGGGTTAAAGCCCGCTGTGTTGGCAGGAGTGCACTTTGGCAATGTTGCCGAGCATCCGGCGTAGGCGAATGCCCCTGGATTGAACCATTGGGTAACCCCATGCGGCGCGCTCGCATTCGGATTGGCAATTTGATCCGGGGGGTCGCCTGCCCAGCTGTTGCCGCAGGTACCGAGCCCAACGTAATCCTCGTTGCAGCTCACCGTCGAGAAGTCATAGTGGATACCGGTGTCCGCATTAAAAACTCCCGAGACCTCCCAGCCCCCGAGTGCGTGACCGATAAAGCCATGCTGATCCTTAAAGAAGGGTAAGTTGTAAACGTAGGTAGCGGTGAACACTTGCCGTCTATCAAAGACCGAGTTGCCCCAGTCCCGCTTGAGATTGTAGGTATCCTCCGCACCGCGGAAGTTTTCGGAAGCATCGGTCAAATCATGCGACCAGGTGTAATTCAACTGTACCAGTGAGGAGTCTGTGAATTGGTGCGTGAATTGCGCCTGTAAGCCGTTGTAAGAAGAAGTAAACGCAGACGTCCACTCATTGATGGCGTCGAATCCGGGGTAGGGACGCACATAGTTAAGCAATCGCCAGTCGCCGGCACGGAAGTAGCATGGCGTACCAGGATACTTCGCACAGTATCCAGGAATGTTTTGGAACGCGAGAGGCTGCGGCATGTTGACGTCAACACCGCCCATCAGATGGCGTCCGAGATTGCCGTAGTAGCCGACATCCAGCACAGTCTTGCTGGTCAATTGATGCTGGACGTCCAGATCGAAGCTCTCGGTGTAAGGAAGCTTCCACATGAGCGGATTCGGTCCATAGATGTAGGGCGGTGTAAGCGTGGTTGTGGAAGTAGCACCTACTGTGCCGCTGTTGGGATTGGATAGGCTGGTGTTCGAGTAGGAAGCGTTCGCGGGCGAGACACCTGGGTTGGTCGTCTGGCTATAGAGTTGATTGTCGATTGAATTCGTGCCGTAGAAAAGACCAAATCCTCCGCGAATGCTGTTCTTTCCATCGGAAAAGGGATCCCAGGCAAATCCAAAGCGCGGAGCAAAAGCTTTCCAGTTTGTCCCTTCGAGCGCCTGACCCCATGGCGAGTTCTTGCCAGTCTGAATGTAGCCTGGAAGGCTGCGAGGATCAATAGCGCTAAAGTATCGACCTGTAGCGGGATTGATAGCCGGGGCCTTGCTCGAATCGTATAGCGCGGGATCGAACGTGCTGGCCAGGTTATTGGTGGATTGGGGTGAGCCGTAGACGGTCCAGCGCAATCCGTAATCGAGGGTCAAATTCGGGCGGATGCGCCACTCGTCCTGCGCAAACGTCTCGACCATGTTCTCGGTAAAGAGATACGGCAAGACATTTTGCGCCTCACCGAAACTAAACACATTCCCAACCAGGAAATTCGCCCAGTTCTGCTCGAAGGTGTTGTTCGCTGTAGCGCAGTTTGCCGGCGATCCGGCTCCGCAGTTCGCCAGGTTGTTGATTGAAAACGACGGATAATTCGGACCTTCTTCGTTGTGGTCGTAGTGATTGAACGTGCCCCCGAACTTGAGGGAATGCTGCCCCGTGATCTTCGTCAGGGTATCGAAGGCAGTTTGATCGCGATCGTACGAATAATACGGACCGGTTGCCGAGATTCCCTGACCAGTGGTG
>JAFAUE010000163.1 GCA_019243475.1 Acidobacteriota bacterium
CTCGCCGGGCCTGGATCGCAAGCTGGTGAAGCGAACGGATTTTGAGCGCTTCTCGGGCAGCCGGGTGAAGATCATGACGCGCGAGCCTGTTGCCGGCAATCGTCATTTTGACGGCCGGTTAAAGATGCTCGACGCGGAGCGAATTGCCCTGCAGCTTGAGGACAAGAAAAAAAGTAAGAAAAAGAAAGACAGCGCCGTTGAGGCGGGACGCGCAGTTGAGATCGAGTTGAGCAATATCGAGCGCGCGCAGTTAGTGCCGGAGATCTGAGGAAGTAGTCTGTGTTCAACGGTGCGGCGCGGAGAGCTGCCCTGCGGAATTTAGTTTTTGGAAGTAACCGAACTTATATATGGCAAGTCCGTTGTACGAAAACATTGAGGCGCTAAGCCGGGAAAAAGGCATTGATCCGCAGATCGTAGTCAGCGCGGTGGAAGACGCGATTGCTGTCGCTACGCGCAAGCACTACAAGATCCAGGAAAACATGCGCGCCGAACTCAATAAAGAAACCGGCGCCATCCAGGCTTACAGCTACAAGACAGTCGTCGAGAGTCCCGAGCAGGTAGAAGATCCATACCTGCAGATCACCGTCGATGACGCGCGAAAAGTCGATCCCAACGTGGAAATCGGGGGCGAGATTCGCACCTACAAATCGACCGACGGCGTCCTTGGGCGTATCTCAGCCCAGCTGGCCAAGCAGGTGATCTTCCAGAAGGTCCGCGAAGCCGAGCGGGACACGATTTACAACGAATACATCGGACGTGTCGGCGAAATTCTTAATGCGACGGTGAAGCGGATTGAAGGGCCTGAGGTAATTTTCGATATTGGCAAGGCAGAAGCGCGCATGGGGCGCAAAGAGCAGTCGCGTCTGGAGTCATTCGCGATTGGAGAGCGCGTCCGCGTGGTTCTGGTCCGTGTGGAGAAGGCGTCAAAGGGCCCGCAGGTCGTCGTTTCGCGTGCGGCTCCCGAATTGGTACAAAATCTTTTTCAAACCGAAGTGCCTGAGATTTACGACGGCACAGTTGTGATCCGAGCCATCGCGCGTGAAGCCGGAGAGCGTACCAAGATCGCTGTGATGTCCCGCGATAAAGACGTCGACTCAGTCGGCGCGTGCGTCGGGATGAAAGGTATGCGGGTGCAGTCGATCATTCGCGAGCTGCGCGGCGAAAAGATCGACATCATCGAGTACCACGAAGACGCGGTCACCTTTGCGGAAAAGGCGTTGCAGCCGGCGAAGGTCAGCCGCGTTACCGTAGTTGATCCCGTCGACAAGCATCTTGAAGTTATCGTCGATGACACTCAGCTCTCGCTCGCCATTGGCAAGAAGGGGCAGAATGTGCGGCTGGCGGCAAAACTGCTTGGCTGGAAGATCGACATCAAGAGCGAAGAAGAGAAGCGCCAGGAAGTCGAACAGCAGATGCAGGCGCTCACCGGCGCTCCGACGACTCCTCTGGAAAAAGTTCCCGAATTGGGCGAGGTGGTAATCGAGAAGCTGGTCGGTGCAGGCATCACTACAGTCGAAGCTCTGGCGGACATGACTCCGGAGCAGCTCGAAGAGCTTCCCGGAATCGGTCCTAAGACTGTGGAGAAGATCAGCATCGCCGTGAATAATTACTTCTCAGCGCTGGATGCCGGCGAAGCTCAGGCTGCTGGCGAATTCGCCGAAAATGTTGCTATCGACGCAGCACCCACGGAGATCCCGGGCGAGACGGTCGATGTTCCCGGTGCACACGCGGAGCGCTCGGAGTACGAGGAAGCTGCAGAAACCGGACAGGCACTTGAAGCGGCGGAGATTGCCGGCGTGGAAAACGCGCCGCCTGCCGACGTTTCGGAAGTTCATGTGCACGGTGAAGAGCCGGCGCCGGAACCCGAGGAAGTCGTTGCGCCGGAAGAAAGCCAGCCCGAGGAAGCCAGCAAGTCCGAGCACTCGGAATAGCCGCAGGCAGTTAGTCGTCACCGCACGTGGGTTGCGGTCGCGAGTTTGACAACGAAATGCGTTCCGTGAGGGTTGTGATGATCTAACGGGATTTTGGAGAGAACACA
>JAFAUE010000178.1 GCA_019243475.1 Acidobacteriota bacterium
GGTGATACAGAAAATCGATGAGGTCCCGTGAGCCGCAGACATATCCACCGAGCGCGCCGATCGCTTTCGACAGGGTGCCAACCTGCACGTCCACTCGTCCGTGCACTTTGAAGTGGTCGATCGTGCCGCGGCCGTTCCGGCCCAGCACTCCGGAAGCGTGGGCGTCATCGACCATCATGATTGCGCCATATTTTTCCGCGGCGTCGCACAGAGCGGGCAGCGGTCCGATATCGCCGTCCATGGAGAAAACGCCGTCGGTGATGAGCAGCTTGTGTCCGGGCTGGTCTTTCACGGAAGCGAGCTGCTCTTCCGCGTGTGCCGCGTCCTTGTGGCGGAAGACCAGGATCTTGGCCCGGGATAGACGTGCGCCGTCGATGATGGAAGCGTGGTTCAGTTCATCGGAAATGATGAAGTCGTCTTTTCCCAAAATGGCAGAAACTGTACCCGCGTTTGCGGTGAATCCAGACTGAAAAACCACGCAAGCTTCTACATTCTTGAAGCGCGCAATTTTCTCTTCCAGCTCCATGTGAATGCGCATGGTGCCGGCGATGGTTCGCACCGCCCCCGACCCTACACCGTATCTCTTCGTCGCTTCCAGGGCTGCTTCGCGCAGCTTGGGATGGGTGGTCAGGCCGAGATAATTATTCGAGGCCAGATTAATGACGCGCTTGCCGTCGAAGGTGCAAACCGGCTCCTGCTCGGTTTCCAGAACGCGCAGTTTGAAGTGTGTGCCCTTGTCTTTAAGCTGGCTGATCTGTTCGCCAAGGTACGAAAGTGGATCGACGCGGGTTACCGTAGTCATGGCACCATAGTTTAAATCGGGCGTAGAAAACGGGCACTGAACTGCCTGTCGAATGCTAGAGTCACGCTAAGTATGAAGTCTCTACGCATTCCGCTTACGTTTTGTGCCGTGGTGCTTGCCGTTTGGTTTGCTCACGCGATGGATGCGCGAGCGAAGCAGCAGCATCCGCGAAAATCAGCCGCTGCTCCCTTTCAAGAAGCTTTGCCGTTGGGGACAAGCCGGGCAGATGTCGAGAAATACCTGGAAGACCGCGGCATGCGCTATTCCGCTGCGTGGGATTCGACTCGCGGCAGCTGGTCAGAGGTCGTGGAAGCCGGTAAGGACACGGCGCGCTGCGGTTCGCAGACCATTTTTGTTGACCTTGAGTTCGAATCCTCAAATCCAAGTGCGGACAACAAACCTGATCCGGCGGATCGGCTGAAACACGTGGCAGCGTCCAGTTCGCCCTGCGCTTAAAGCTCTGAGACTCCGGGCGCGGTGAATCAAGCCACCACGATCTGCTTATCCCCCTTAGGCAGCACTTCCCCCATACGCACAGCCGGCACGCCCGCAGTTTCCATCGCCGCCACTAATTCATTTACGGTTCCGCTAGGGACAGAAAGCAGTAGACCCCCGGCTGTTTGCGGATCGTAAAGAAGCGTCTTCAATTCATCCGCAAGCTTGCTCTCATATCTGACGCAGCTTTCGGCGAAGTCACGATTGTTCTTAAGTCCGCCCGGAATGAGTCCAGCCTGCACGCATTCCGTAGCGCCGGGCAGCAGTTGAATCTGCTTTGCGTGGACACGAATCGTCGTCTGGCTGCCCGCAGCCATTTCGCGCAGATGTCCGATTACTCCGAATCCAGTGATGTCGGTGGCGGCGTGAACCGCGAACCCTCCCTCACGCACAACTTGCACGGCGCGGCGATTTAGTTGTGTCATCGAGGCAACGGCGGCGTCGATCCATTCCTGCCGCGCTTTGCCTTGCTTGATGGCTGTAGAAATTACGCCGGTGCCGATCGGCTTCGTGAGAAGCAAAGCGTCGCCGACTTTCGCCTTGGCGTTCGACCAGAATTTCTGCGGATGCACGCGGCCGGTTACGCTGTACCCGAGTTTCATCTCGGGATCGCGGACGCTATGGCCGCCGGCGACGATGCATCCCGCTTCCTGCATCTTTGCGAGGCCGCCGGCAAGCATTTTCCCGAGCACCTCCACGTCGCCTCCATCGGGAAAGCACACGATAGCCAGCGCGAGGGTGGGCTCGCCGCCCATGGCATACACATCGCTGAGCGAATTCACCGCAGCAATTTGGCCGAAGATATACGGATCGTCAACGATGGGCGTGAAGAAATCGACGGTTTGTACAAGAGCAAGATCCCCGTCGAGGCGATATACGGCCGCGTCGTCGGCGGTATCGAAGCCGACCAGCAGGTTGTCGTCATGTTGCCGGGCTAATTTCCCAAGCACCTTGTCCAGCACCGCTGGACTCAGCTTGGATGCTCAACCCGCAGCCTTCACCTGCTCAGTGAGACGCATGGGACGGCGATCTTCCATGCCACGATTCTACGAGACGGTTATCGGGAGTGCCGCGGGAGACCCAGCTTACTCATAGCGCAGTACGCGCATTGGATCGACTCGAATCGCGCGACGAACCGGCAGCCACATCGCAATCGCGCTCGCGAGCAGCAGCGCCAGCATGGCTCCGAGGATCGTTAACACGTCCGTCGGACCAACGCCGAAGAGCAAACTGCGAAATGTGCGCGAAATGCCCAACGCACCTACTACTCCGAGCAGCATCCCCGCAGCAATCATGCGAATTCCGTCGCGCGAGATGAGCGCGGCTATCTCCTGTTTCCCGGCACCAAGCGCGATGCGCACGGCTATCTCCTGCGTTCTGCGCGAGACAATGAACGCAATCACTCCGTAGAGTCCGATTGCGGCAAGAACAACCGCCAGAGTTGCGAAGAGGCTCAGCAGCGCCGCTTCAAAACGTGGACGCTCCGCAAGATTCCGTATGCGTTCGCGCAAAGTCTCAATATCCACGGGCATCGCGTTGTCGACGGCCGCGACTTCAGACCGAACTACCGGCGCTAAAGCTTCGGCATTGGCCGGAGTGCGAAGGATGAAAGTGGCGACCATTCCCCCTTCCGCGCCGGTAAACCCGGTGTTCCAGTCCTCAGGATGATTACGCCAAAGTTTGTAGTACTCGGGCTCATTCTCGGTGACCAGCCCGCCGTTCTTTACATTTGCGGCAATTCCTACAATTGTGTACCAGGGATTGTCGTTGGGGCCTTCGTGAATATCGACCCGCTTTCCCACCGGATCCTCTCCCGCAAAGAGCCGAGCCGCGAATGATTCACTCACTATCAGAAAGTGGTCGTTCGACTGCCGCTCCGCGTCGGTAAAGGCGCTTCCGCGAACAATAGGAATTCCTAGAACGGAAAAGTATGAAGGTGTAACCCAGCGCCAGCGGACGTTTCCACCAGTGCCGCCGTCCGGCACGGGCCGACCCTCCACGCCGATGACGCCGATAATGCGATCGTGTTCGAGGCCTCCTGGCGGAACGCTGTCACTGACCGCAACGGTATTGACTCCAGGGATCTGCTTCAGACGCTCTTCGACTTGCGTCACGAATTGCAATCTCCTGGTTGGAGTGGGATAGCTCGCGCGGCTGAAGTGAACCGTCGCTGTGAGGAGTTGGTCAGCGCGCATTCCCAGCGATTGAGATTGCATATTGCGGGCCGTCCGCAATAAGAGTCCGGCAGCTGCGAGCAGCATGACCGTTACGCTGAGCTGCACGATGAGAAGCGTTTGCCGGGCTCGTGCGCGCCCACTGCCACTCGAATTACGAATTACCTGCGCGCTCAGGATGCTCTGTGACCAAAACGGCGCCGAGCCAAAAAGCAATCCGCTGATCAGCGCGAGCAGCACGGCGAATCCAAGGACACGAATGTCGAGATGGGCCTGCTCGATATACGGAATGCCCCGGGGGGCCAGGCTGACGAATACGCGCAGCAGCACGAGACCAAGCGTCCAGCCGGCAAGCACACCCAGCCCCGAAATCACGAGCGCCTCCGTCAGCATTTGCGAAAGCAGGCGGCCGCGGCTTGCGCCCAGTGACTTGCGGACGGCAAACTCGGCCTCGCGCTCCGACGCCCGGGCGAGGAGTAAGCCGGCGACATTCGCGCCTGCAATGAGCAAGACCGCGAACACTGCTCCAAGCAGCACCCATGCTGTGAGCCGCGCGTCGTGAACTTGGTAATCGCGCAGCGACCGCACTCGCAGTTTCACCTCGCTGCGGAAGCGTGCCGGCGTCTCGCTTAACGCTTCCTGGAATTGCGGCTGCAGCGCTTGCATCGCCTGCACTGTGTTTATGCCGGGCTTGAGGCGCGCAATGCTGTAGAAGATGTGGGTTGCCCCGCGGTGCTGTGCGGGTTCGTCCACCCGCTGGGGTAACAGAATGTCTGCCCGGTCCAAAGTAGGGAGTTCGAACGTGGGCGGCAGCACACCGATCACGCGGACGGGAGAGCCATCGAGGGATATTGTCTTACCAACAACGTCATCGGACATGGAGAAGCGATTTCTCCACAAGCCATAGGACAGCAACGCCACTAACGGCGCGTTGGGCAAGTCTTCGTCGCGGCGAAAATTGCGTCCGCGAATCAATCCAACGCCGAGTGTCGAAATGAAATCGGCTTCTACATACGCGCAGGCGAGGTGCGCAGGATTGGCCTCGGACAATTCACATCCGTTCGTACCAGACCAGGAACTAAGAGCTTCAAACGGCGTTTGGCTCTGTTTCCAAAAGTAATATGAGCTGCCCAGCATGAATTCCTGCGGCATGATCGGCGCCGTGATGCCCACAGAAACTAGGCGTTCGTCGTGTGCGTAGGGCAAGCTGCGAAACAGGATGCGGTCCACCACACTAAACACCGCGGTCGTGGCGCCAATGCCCAGAGCCAGCGTGAGTACAGAGGCGGCAGCAAACAGCAAATTGCGGCGCAGCCCACGAAGCGCATAGCGCATGTCCTGGCGCAGAACATCCATCCACCAGCCACGGTATTGATCAGAAGTTCGCTCCGCAGCGCTTTCCACGTTGCCGAACGATGCTCGAGCCGCGCGGCGAGCCTGTTCGGGAGTCATCCCGCGTTTTATGTTCTGTTCGACAAGCGCATCGAGATGGAATCGGAGTTCTTCATCGACTTCAATCCGCCGCGAACGCGTGAACAACTTGCGCATCTTCATCTCATCCCTCCTGCAGTACTAGGGCAATGGCTTGAGCAGTCTTCTTCCACTCCGTCATCTCGCTTTTCAGACGCTTGCGTCCCAGCGGCGTAATTGAGTAGTACTTGGCGCGGCGATTGTTTTCCGAGGCTGCCCACTCGGATGAGATCAGTCCGTCAAGCTCCAGACGATGGAGTGCGGGATAAAGAGATCCCTGGCCGACCTGCAGCGCATCGGCCGACAACTGCTGAATGCGCTGCGCGATTCCCCACCCATGCATCGCCTCGAGCGCCAGCGTCTTCAAGATGAGCAGATCAAGAGTGCCCTGAAGTAGATCCCCCATGGTTACTCCTATCGATGTCGACAGGAGTGTAGGTCGGAGCACTATGCGGCGTCAAATTTTGAGAGTTCCGTCTCCCCTGATCTCAGGCGTGTTTAACGTGATGGATTACCACTGTCCCGTCTTCTGCAGCTTTTTGATTTTGCGTCGGATGAGGTCGCGTTTCAATGCGCTGACGTGCGAGATGAAGAGTTTGCCATTGAGGTGATCGGTTTCGTGCTGCATGGCGCGCGCCAGCAGCTCTTCACCATCGGCCTCGAACCACTTTCCATTCACGTCCTGAGC
>JAFAUE010000182.1 GCA_019243475.1 Acidobacteriota bacterium
GATATTGGAGCGGATTTTATCCTATATATACAGCTACTCGCCTCAAGCTTACGCCTGAGTAGGTGGTTACTTGTGGACGTTAGTTCAGAGTGGAACCAGCGGATGCACCCACTGAAACGGGCTCAACCGTCACCGTAAGGTCGTGAACGGCGGTCACTCGGACGGTCTGGCCGGGCTCGATGCCCGCCTCCGAGTACGCATTCCAGGTCTCCCCGTGCACGAACACCTTGCCTCGGGGACGAACCTGCGTTTGGGCGACGCCGACTTCACCAATCAGGCCGCGTGCGCCGGTCACGACTTTGTTGCGTCGTGCGCGTACCGCAATGTTCAGGAGGAAGATCGTCAGCAGTCCAAAGGGGATGCTTACGGCGATGGCGGTAAGCAGATGGATACGCATCTGCGGAATCGGGCCGTCAACCAGCAGGAGGGCACCCAGGACCATCAGCACCGTGCCCCCGATCCCCAGCGCACCATGAGTCCCTAATTTTGCCTCCAGGATGAAAAGAACAAACGCGGC
This sequence comes from Acidobacteriota bacterium, assembly GCA_019243475.1. Lineage (GTDB taxonomy): Bacteria > Acidobacteriota > Terriglobia > Terriglobales > Acidobacteriaceae > Gp1-AA112. The sequence continues at coordinate 518 of JAFAUE010000182.1, forward strand.
AATGAGCAGTGCCACACCGGCAAATCGCAGCGGCAGCAGATTGAGTGCGAAGATTGCCAGGAGTACGAAGATGATCCCGACCACTCCGGGAATCACCGCTCCCGGATGATTGAACTCGAAGTAGATTGCAGCAGCCCCGATGATCAGGATGAGGAACGTAATGTTCGGATCCATCATGAACTCGAGGATCTCTTCCTTCATCGTCCTGTCATAATCCACGATTTGGGCGCCGGCAGTGTGAAGCACGGCAGTCTTGCCGTCGAAGCGTGTAATGGTCTTGCCGTCGGTCTGTTTGAGCAGGTCGCCAGGATCCTTGGCGATGTAGTCGATCAAGTGTTGCTGTAGCGCCTCCTGATCGGTAAATGACTTCGACTGGCGCACCGCACTCTCTGCGACTTCAACATTCCGTCCACGTTTCCCGGCAAAGGAACGCATAAAGGCGGCCAGATCGTTTTCGACCTTTTCCTTCATGATGGGATCCATGGTGCCCCCAGCCAGCACAGGGTGGGCCGCACCGGTATTCGTGCCCGGAGCCATCGCCGCGATGTCGGCAGACTCGAGAATGTAAAAGCCGGCCGAAGCTGAATGGCTGCCGGTCGGATACACATACACAATCACCGGTACCGGCGACGCAAGGATCTTGGAAATGATGTCGCGCGTTGAATCGACCAGACCACCTGGCGTCCGCAGCTCAATTAGAGCGGCTTGCGCATGCTGGTCGGCGGCTCGCGCAATCCCGCGGTCGATGTACTCTGCCGAGACCGGATTGATGGTCCCATCCACCACAATACGCACAACGTCGGCATGGGCAGAAGCAATTGCTGCCACCGCAAGGATTGCCTGCACGCCGCAGCGGAAAGCAATCTTCATTGTTCCCTCTGCGCTGCATTCAGCTTGGCCGTGACTTGCTGCTTTAGCTGCAAGGCTGCGGTGTTGCTCGGCTCCAGACGGAGGGCCTGAGTTACTGCTTCACTGGCTGCGTCAAGCTTGTTCTCTTTCAAGTCGAGTTGGCCCAACGCAACATAAGCGTCTGAGTTGGGGCTCCCTCGCAGGGTGGAATCCAATTCGGAACGCGCGCCGCTGAGATCGTTGAGCGCAATCTGCGCGTTGGCGAGGCCTAAGTGTGCCTCGGAATTGTCAGGATCGAGGGCCAATGCCTTACGAAAATTCTCGCGGGCCTCCTCGTAGAACCCTTGCTTTAGCTGCTCTTTTCCCATATCGACGTGCATTGCAGCGTGTTTCTTCGCGTCGGAATTCGCCATTTGCGCTTCTTCCGCGGATTCCACTGCGAACGCCAACTGTCGAAAAGAGGCTTCATCGTAGTTCCGCTTAATGCGTTCAGAGGGCGCATGCGTGCTGTTCGCGCTCCCGTTCAGGGCCTCCAAGAATGCCTTGGCGTCCTCATCGTCGGGCCGGAGCTGGAGAGCTTCTCTTAACTGACGCACTGCGGCGGCAGTGTCGTGCGTGCGGGCCAAAGATACGGCCAGATTAAAGTGATAATCCTCTTCCGTAGGGTCGGCCTGCACCGCGCGCGACAGATACTCTACTGAGGTGTTTTTTCCGCGGCGTGCCTCCACCACTCCCAAATCGTTGAACACTTCGCCCAGCGGCAAACGACCGGCGACCGTGGAAAAGGCTTCCTCCGCGCGCATCATGTCCCCTGTGTAGTACGCGGACAATCCCAAAAAGAAGTTCGCCTCAGCGGCATGTTTGTCTACCGCAGGAATCTTGCTGAACCAAGGGATCGCCGAAGCATAATCCCGTTGATCGAAGTAAGTCTTGCCTAGCTGCAGCATGGCCACTGAATAGTTCGGATTCAGTTTGATTGCCTGTTTGAAACGCTGGACCTTCTCTGCGTTGGTAGTCGCGATCACTCCGCGAACGTAGTTCTCGAGCGCGTCCAGGCGAATGTCTTTGGTCTCTGCAACGAAGTCTTGCTTCGTGGCTGCTAGCGAAGGATCCATCTGACGCATCACGTCCCAGCCGGTTGCCGCCTGGAGATCAATTAATTGCGGCAGCGGTCCAGATTCGGTTATCCCGGGCAGCAGGTGCAAACGACGCATATCCAGCACTTGTGCCTTTGACGTGAAACTTACGCCGTCGTAGTTGTACTCGCCGAGGACGACATAGTCCACGTCCATCTGTTCCGCAATCCGCAGGAGCGTTGCCCGGGATAGCTGCGCAGTGGCCGGAATGCCCACGCGATCGAACGCATACAGCCGATCTTCGCGGCTGATTACGA
>JAFAUE010000226.1 GCA_019243475.1 Acidobacteriota bacterium
CACGCCAATCCACTCGGCGATGTAGGACCAACCCTCCTCACAAGCGATTTCAGTGATGTGGCTGCGAGCTGGATAGGTTCGCAGGTCAGCCAGCGAGAACGACGCAGGTTCGCGCACCAGACCATCGATGGACAGCCGATAGTCCGCGAATCCGCCCGCCTGAAGACGCTTAAATTCTTCAGTGAGTGGACCGATCTCGTTCGGAAATGGGCGCGATGAAATTTGGCTTCGAGAAAATTCTCTCGCGAGTGAATGCCTCGTCAATAGACGTTGTGAGGCATACGTCAGTGTCTCCCCCACGCCGTAAAGTCCGCCGTGGTCGGGAGGAATCAATCCATACTTCTGCGCCAGCCGCCCTGCCACCACCAATCCGGAGGCACCCGCCGTCGCGGCCAGCCCGGACAAAAGAAATTTCCGCCGTGAAAAACCGTTCATGCGTGCTCCTCTTCAGTTCTCATTTCAATTGGAGTTGGCCCGGCTCGCCGGCGGCGTTATTCCGTTCATGCGCAGATATTCCACCATTTGACCGTAGTGGTCATTGGCGTGAGCCACCGCAAACTCCGCCAAACGTACGCGCGTGGACTTACTCTTCCCCGGCGTTTGCAGCATGTTCTCAGTTGTTAAAGTGGAAGCCGCACGGTGGCCCAGGGCAAAGGAGTCTTTGAGGAAGGTGATGATTTCGGCTTTGCTCTTTATGTTGGCCGGGCCGCTGCCATCGTTCCCCAAACCTTCTGGAAGTTTCTCCCCAGTTAGCGGAGACCAGATGAACCAATTCGATGCTGCAACATGTTTCAGTTGATCCGCGAATGAGCGAACGCCTTTGTAATTGCCGCCAGGAATGTTAAGCGCTTCCGGAGAGAAATTGAACTTATCTTCCGGCATGGCTTCGGCAACGTCGATGATTTGCTTCTCCACCGCGGCGATATCGCGATCTACGACGGAAGCGAGCGTCGGCTGTTGTTGTGCCGTCTGCCCCGCTGCTAAAAGGCTGAGCAGTATAAACGAGAGGGACAAGATTGCTGTTTTCGTCATTCGTATTCTCCCCCGACATTCTGTCGACATGCTGAGTGCTCTAAGCGCTCGAATATTCTCGAGGTTCGCGTGAAACGCGATCATCCATGTTCCTTCGGTGTGCGGATACGGCCGGTAATCATTGTTTCGGTGCGCCTCCAAAAACCGGCAAGGCACACCATAGCGACGTGAACGAATAGAAACAGCACAAGAGCCACTGATACAAAAAAATGAATGGTGCGCACAGATTGGCGGCCGCCGAGTAGAGAAATGGACCAGGGAAATGCAGATGCAAAGCCCAGGGACAATGCCAGGCCGCTCCAGATAACCAGCGGGAAAAGCACGAAAATGACGAACAAATAAGTGAGGCGTTGGAGCCCATTGTAGGAAAAAGCTTCCGCCGCACTCGGACGTTCAAGGCGCAACGGCTTTGTGAAGGAGGTGAAAAGCGCGCGCCAGGAGAGGTGCTCCCTGGCTGGAATCAAGTTTTTGCGGAAGTGCCGGGTGAGCAAACCGAAGATTACATACAGCAAGCCTGTCAGCACCGCGATCCAGGCAGCTTCAAAGTGCAGTGCGCGACTCCAGCCATTCTGGTCAGGCAGCACGTACCCATAGCCGGTCGGCACCAGTTTTCTCGAGGAAGGAATGGGCAGTTGAAATAGCGGAGTCGTTAAGACGGTGCCGGTCTCGCCCCAATAGAAGCGAGGGTGCGAAATCAAAATCTCAACGCCGCTGACCAGCAACGCGAGAAAGCACAGAGCGGTGATCCAGTGCGTGACGCGGACCAGGGCAGAGTGCCTTGGCTCAACGTTTTCCAGCGTTCCGGTCGACGCACTGGAGACCGAACCTTCCGCGGTTAGCTGTGCGGAGCCGGCTGTCGCCATTTCTTACCTCCGTTACGCCGCTTTGATTGGGGGGATAGGATGGCAGTCATCCTACATCAGTACTGCAACTCCAACTACGTCTGCAGCGCGTCGCTTAAACCAGTTCGATGATGGTCCCAATATGGGATCTATATCGCAGTTATGGTTGACCAAGGCTCTACTCCCTCGGCGCCCTGGTATGTCGTAATGCGAGATATTGTAGTACTACATCAGGGAAGGTTGGAGACAGCAGAGAAAATAGAGTGGGACGAGCGCGAGGACGGCTCCGTCCCTTCACCTTAAGCGCCTCGATTGGTCGAAACAAGGCGGGGATTAGGCCGCACACTGCGGTGCGTTTTCGAAGCGTGACGAACTGTGATGGCGCTAGATCAGGAGTCGGATCGTATCGATTCTCTTAACTGAGTGCATTTTCGATGATGCGCCATTCCGGTGTCATGCCGTAAGTCCGATGTCGGTTTACTTTGGTCATTCTGTGCGCAAGGCCTGCATGGGATGTACAGATGCTGCGCGGCGGGCAGGAACAAAACAGGCAATCAGTGTAATGACGCAGAGCAGAATGGCAACTATAACGAATGTCAGCCAATCCGCAGTTCCCACGCCATAGAGCATTCCATGTAGATAGCGAGTAAGAGCAAATGAGATCATCAGCCCGAGAAGCAGTCCAAAACCCGCAAAGCGCAAGCCACGTCCCAGGACCTGGCGAAAAATGTCTCGCTTGCCTGCACCGAGTGCCATGCGAATGCCGATTTCATGAGTGCGTTGCTTCGTGGCATAGGCAACCACACCATACACTCCGATGGCGGCGAGGATCAGAGCCAACAGCCCGAAAGAACCGGCGAACGCCGCCTCGATGCGCTCGAAGGCATTGCCCAACTGCATGTTCGCGGCGAGCGTGGTCTCGTTGTAGAGGGGCAAATCCGCATTGAGTCCGTGGATGGTTCGTTCTACGGAAGAAGCATACGACAGAGGGTTACCGGCTACACGCACAGATAGAATCTGGTCGGTCCGGTAGCTCTGCAACATGGGGAGCAGCACCAGCGGGGCCGCATCGTAAACCAACCGCCGATACTTCGCGTTGGCGGCTACGCCAATCACTTTTGTCCAGTGTCCGGCAACCTGCAGCCGCTTACCGATCGCGTTTTGCCCCGGCCAATAGCGGTCGGCCAATGCCTTGTTGACAATCGAGACTGGCTGCGCGGCGGCATCGTCGCTGTCGGTAAAGTCCCGTCCCGCGAGCAAGGCTGTACGCAGCGTTCCCAGGTACTCCGGCCCCGCCACACCCCTATCCACCTCCATGGACTCGTTTTTCCCGGGCACGTAGCCTTCCGGCTGAATGAAATCCGTACGCATGTTAAAACTCAGCGGCGAGAAGTCACCCACAGTGACAGACTGAACGCCCGGCAGCGATTTCAGACGCACGAGCATTTGTCTATCAAACTCAATGCCCTGCGCTCTGGAATAGCCCGTCGGCATCAGATCAAAATAGGCAATAAATACGTGGTTTGGATCGAACCCCGGATCGGAGTTCTGTTCGCTCTGCAAGCTGCGGACGAACAATCCGGCACAGACCAGGAGCAGCAGCGACAGCGCAATCTGTCCGACGACCAGACCTCCTGCCAGGCGCGACTTGTGGATTCCTCCGGACGTGTTGAGTGCTTCGTCCTTCAGGGCGGACGCCGGAGCGAGGCTGGAAGCGCGAAGCGCCGGCAGAACGCCGGACACCGCAGCAGTGAGAAGCGATATCACAAAGGTCGCCGCCATCACCGTTCGGTCAACGCTTCCATTCACGGTGAGAGGAAGCGTCGTTGGCGGTAGAAACGCAGACAATCCGTGCGCGGTCCACGTAGTCAACAACAGCGCGAGTCCGCCCCCTGCCAAAGCGATCAGCAGATTTTCCACCATCAATTGAAGCACCAGACTCCATCGGCTTGCCCCCATCGACAGGCGGATGGCAAGTTCGCGCCGACGCGCCACCGAACGCACCAGTAGAAGATTCGCCACGTTCGCGCAGGCCAGCAGCAAGAGCACCAAAGCCAGCGCCAAAAGCATGGGCAGCGTTCCAGCAAGATAGACGTTCGCTCCAAAGGGCGACCGCCACAGCGGATCGGAGGAGATCATGTTCGGTCCCTGGTGCGCTTCCGGAAACTGCTTCACGAGGTGCTGCATCAGGACATTCAACTCATTTTCGGCTTGGCGATGATCGACTCCCGGCTTGAGCTTGCCGAGCACGTTGAGCCATAGGGAGTCGCGATACTTGATTCGCTGTCCTCCCCAAACCTGCGGATCCATGCCAATCGGTATCCATACATCGGACCGCAATCCGCTCTTGCAGCCCTGGAAACCCTGGGGAGCAATACCAACAATCGTGTACGGATGCAGATTGATCTGAATGGCCTTTCCGAGGATCGACGGATCCGCGCCAAAACGCTTCTGCCACAAGTCGTAGCCGAGCACCACTTCCGCTGTCCCCAGCCGCTCATTCTGCGCCGTCATATCAATGGATCGGCCTAAGATCGGGCGCACGCCGAGTACCTCAAAGTAATTCGACGACACCACTGCTCCATATATGCGCTCGGGGTTGTCCGATCCGGTGATCGTCATGTATTCGTCGTGATAAGCGATCAACCCGGTGAAGGTCCGCGCGCCATCGCGAAGGTCTGCGAAGTCCAAGTACGAAAATGGAGGCGTAGGATGCTCGCTTCTCTCGCCCCGCATGATCGTGATCATGTCGCTGGTGTGCGCGACTCCGGGAATGGGGTCGAGCAGCGTCGAGTTGATCCAGCTGAAGATCGTGCTGTTGGCCGCGATGCCCAGCGCCAGGGTGACGATGGCGACAGAGGCAAATCCCGGATTACTTATCAGTTGACGGCACGCGAATTTCAGATCGCGGAGCAGATTGTCGAGCCATACGATGCGGCCTCTGAGATAGAAGCGTTCCTGTGCTGCCTGCGCGCTGCCGAACTCGACTCTTGCCCTGCGATACGCCTCTTCTGGGTTCAAACCTTCGCTCTGTAACTCATCGGCTTCGAGCTCGAAATGCGATTTGATCTCCGCGGCAAAATCGTCCGTGCTTCTTCTGCGTCTGAACATGACTAGACCTCTTCGCTGCTCGGTCCATCGAGAATCAATCGCATCGCTCTCGTCAGCCGCTCCCATTCGGTGGTCTTTTCTACGAGCTGCTGGCGTCCCTTAGCAGTCAGCGAATAGAAGCGCGCCTTACGGTTATTCTCGCTAACGCCCCACTTGGCGCTGATCCACTTCTTATCTTCAAGGCGCTGGAGAGCAAGATAAAGCGAACCATGATCAACAAAAAAGACCTCTTCCGACTGACGTTGTATGGAGCGTGCTATGCCTTGCCCATGACACGAGCCGAGCACGAGGGTTTTGAGAATGAGCAAGTCGAGCGTGCCCTGCAAGAGGGCGATGCGATCGTCGGAATTATCTTGGGAAGGCATCCGACCTAAACATGGCATTTCTTGGGTCGGATGTCAACAGAAACGGGGGGCTGATTGAAATAATGGGGGCTAAGAAGAAGGAGCTGCTCAGAGCAAGGAGATCTATGCTGACGACAACAGGGCTAGCACTCATCGACTGCAATTTGAAGCGTTCGAGGATTAGTACCGATAGACGGGCTGCAGTGGGGAATGTCGGGTCGTCGGCAAGGGAGCTCCCCAGTTTTTTGCTCATTGGCTATTTCGTTTTATCGAAAAGCTCTTTCGCCACCATGACGGCGGTCATGGCGTTCGGCCAACCCGAGTAGAACGCCAGATGGGTAATGGCTTCGATCAATTCTTCTTTCCTCACCCCGTTCTCCACAGCTCTGCCGAGATGAAATCGCAACTGGTCAGGGCGATTCAACGCGATGAGTGCCGCGACCGTAATTAAGCTGCGATCGCGCTTCGATAATTCCTTGCGCTCCCAGACATCATCGAAGAGCACTCGATCGGTGAGTTCAACCAGCTTGGGAGAAAAGTCGCCGATCAATTTCTTGGCTCCGTCTGATGGTTTTGGCATTTCTGATTCTCCTAGGCACCAGCAACCGAGCTACCGTGCAGGCGCCTCGCATTGTTCAGTCACGTTCCCAAATGGCTTTCCAGCGTTCACTCGGGTGGGTCGATGTCACGGTGAGTCGATTCCCGACAACCTTGTACCTGCGCTTCAGGTCTTTGCCGATCAGCGTTCGCACGAGTCCGCCGTTCACGTGAAATGTGAAAGTCGAGGAGTCCTCGATTCGATAGCTGCCGTAAGAAGCTTCGTAGCCGCAATGCGCATAGGCACTGCCGGTCTCTTGATTTCGATACATCACCTGGACCGATGCTTTGCCGTTCGGTGTGAAAACGAACATGCCAGCGCAATCTGTGGCATGCACCTTTCCGTCCGCTCCAGGCTCTTCGAGCGAAACCAACTTCCATGCCCCAGTCAGAGGATTCTGAATCCCCGTCTTAGACTTCATGGCCTTTTTTTCGGATTGTGCTACGAGGCCCGCGCAGAGCAGGACGGCAGCACACAACAAAACCAGCGATTTCATTTCGCCTCTTCAAGCTCACTATTAGAGAACCTGGAAGCAACGACTTACAAGTTCGATCCGACTCGCCCTTTGTCGAACGAGTTTAAGAGTCGAAGTTGATGCTCAAAAGCCCAAACATAGGAGTTGGTGAGCGCGGAAGGAATCCGCAATAGAACGTAGTTTCAACGTGATGCAGAGCCACGGATGACACGCAAGGCCATGAAAGTCGACTCAAGCGACGCTAACAGAGCGCAGAAAGAGCGCGCGTATTTGCCGCGTCTGGCGCTCCACCATTGTCAATCGGACACCTGCGGCAACACCACAT
>JAFAUE010000261.1 GCA_019243475.1 Acidobacteriota bacterium
ACTTTCCTAATTGCGCACGTCGGCCATCTGGCGTTCGACCTCGGCGCGCTGCTCGCCAGTGAGCGGCAGAAAAGGCAAACGCGGCGGACCGCCGTAGTAGCCGTTCAGGTCCATGGCGTATTTCAATCCGGGAATACCCATCTGCGAACCAACGCGAATGGCAGCGTCCACAATGCGCTGCTGCTTGAGCTGGGCAAGCTCTTTGTCGCCATCTTTCCAGGCTACGTAAATCTCGAAACATGCTGTCGGAGCGGGCGCAGCGAAAGCGAGCACAGCCCCGGCGGCGCCGGCGTCGAGCGACGCCAGAAGCTTGTGTGCTGAGCCGGCCAGGAGCTGAAAACCGACTTCCTTCTTGCGCATGACTTTCACCGTCACAGGTTTCGGATTGCTGGACTGTGACGAACCCGTCCCTGCTCCGCTTCCGGCGAGCGCGGCTACGCTGACTAATTCCTCTTTCTCTTTTTCTTGTTCCCGGGTCGCGGCGCCCATCATCATCCGCGCGGTGAATGCGTTAAAAACTTCTGTGGCGTGCGCGGTGCGCTTGATATGGCGGGTGCGATTCACTACTTCCGCAATCTTTTCAATCATGCCTCCCGACTCTTTGATACCGATGATGTTCGGATGCTCGGCCAACTCGACCACGACCTCCGTCGGAAGGTCATACGCGGTATATGGCGGCACGCTATACAGCAGCACCGGCAGCGGCGAGCGATCGGCCACGAAGCGGTAGTAGGCGAGCATGTTCTCCGGCTTCATCTGCGGACGGTAATAATGCGGAGTGCGCACCAGCGCCACATCGTAGTTCAGCTTCGCGACCAACTCCGCAGCTTCCACGGTCTTGATGGCGGACTCATGGCCTACTCCCGCCATCATCACCTTTTCTGGGGCAGCGACTTCGATCGCCACCCGCAGCACATCGGCCTTCTCATCTTCTGACAGCATCACGACTTCTGCCGTCGATCCCAGAATCGTCATACCGGCGATCGGTGTGCGTGAATAGCGGTCGATGTTGTGCTCGAGCTTCTTCAGATAGAGACGTCCATCTGGATAGAACGGTGTGGTGACTGCGGGATATATGCCGGTGAGGAGCATAGAAGTATTTTATTCTCTTCGCGAAATTACAGAGATCAAGGCAAGGTCTCCGTTCATCGATGGCGGCGATGCGCAAAAACCCAGAACTTATATCCGATGAAATTGAAGCCGAGGGAGAATGCAGTTCCCACAAGGGCGGCAATGGAAGGCCATGCCTTCGGACTCAATCCTGCAAAGGGATGGACGTAAGTAGCCACGTACCACGAGCTGCCCACATTTACTACCCAGCCCAGAACACTGATGAACATGAACTGAGAACCTTCTAGCATCTGGCTCTTGCTGGGCACGCTCTGGAACGTCCAGGCACGATTCATGAGGTAGCTGTTGAGCACGGCGCAAACAAATGCGACCGTCTTGTACACGGCGTACATCAGGCCGGTGGTGCCGGTGCCGGTAGTGAAGATCAGGAGATTCAGCACCGCCAGGTCGACGACGGTATTTAGCACTCCAACGACGCCGAAGCGGAAGACTTGCCACGTCAGCCGGTGTTTGCGTGACTCCAGCGGCGGCGCCGGGGACATGATTCCCAAACCGGGACCGGCGTCCGGTTTGCTGGTTTTTCCATTGCCGTGTTGCTCCATTCGCAATCAGTTTCCTTTGGGCTGCGGAACAACTCCCGTCTGTTGTGGCTGGAACGTCGGCACCGGCTGCGTAATGACGTCAGTTCCCGGCACGGCATAAGGAGCATGGGGCATATGCGTAACATTGCCGGTCTCTGCATCCGCTATCTCGATGCCGAGCGTCTGCAGCGTGCGCCCGGTAACCACGTCGAGCTGCAGCTTCGAAGCTTCATAGGCCGACATCGCGTTCACCAGGTTCGACTCTGCTGTCGAAACGTTGGAGATAAGCTGGAGGACGTTGTACGTTGTGCTCAAACCTTGCGCGAGTTTTTTTTGTTCTGCATCGAGCGACTGCACGGCATATTCGCGCGCCTGCATGGCCGCATCGACGGCAGCGCGGTTCTGCTGCACGGCAAACTGGGCGTTGCGCACATCGATAGCGATCGAATTCTGCAGTTGCTGCAGACGAACCTCGGCCTGGCGGTATTCCAATTCGGAACGAATCTGGTCTGCCTGCGCTGCGCGATTGCGAATGGGAATGTTGACGTTGAAACCTGCGAAATATGTGGGATGACTGCCGACCGCAGTAAGAGCGTCGACATATCCGCCGTTTTGCACGCTAACCGGAGTACCTTGCGTAGAAGTAAAGTTCGGATTCAGCCCGCCGGCCAGTCCTGTGCCTCCATAATTGGCGACTAGATCCACTGTAGGCAACAGTGCGTTGCGCGCTGCGTGTTTGCTGATCGTGCGGTTGCTCAGGTCGATTCGCGCCTGTGCCAGTTCGGGACGACGCTGCAGCGCGTCGTTGACCAGATCCTGGGTAGGTTCAACCGGCTCGGAGGTCGGCAGCTGCATACGAGAAGTGGGCACCACCGCCGCGCTGGCAAGAACTGGATCATTCTCGTTGCGCGTGACGGCGTTCTTCATCAGAAGCTGCTGCAGTTGCAGATTGGTTTGCGAAACGATCAGAGCTTGCCGGCTGGACGCAACCTGCGCCTCGGCGTTCACGATCTCGATCTGCGCAATTGTGCCGGCCTGCACCTGCTTGCGGTTGTTGGCTTCAAGTTGTTGCGCCGAAGCCAGTGCCCGCTCCTTGGCTTTGTTGTCTTCATAGGCGGTGACGAGGTTCCAATAGATGGTTTCAATCTGGGTCACGGTAAAGATCACCTGCTGCCGGAATGCCTCGTCCGCGATCTCACGGTTGTTCCGCGCGATGGTAATGAAGCGTCGATTGGAAGCCAGGCTCATGCCTTCGAGCAGGTGTTGGCGGAACTGAATAAGAAAGTTCGAATTGAGCTGGGGGACGAGAAACGTCCGCGTGCTATTGGACGTTACGCGCGAGTTGTTGAAACTCACGTTCAGCAGCGTTCCCGTGGGGAATCCCTGCTGATAGCCAAAGTTTTCTGTCCCCGTATTGGAAAGCAATGCTGGAACGCCCGATGTGACCGTGTTCGACTGCGGCGCGTTCGTGTGTTGCAAACCGATGCTTGAGGTCAGAGCGGGATCAAAGGAATCGACCGGAGGCCCCACTCCGAGCGTCGAAGATACCAATCCTCCTGTACCCGTGCCCGCGCCACCCGCGGCTGCCACCGTACCGCCTGCGCCTCCTCCGGCAGCGCCGCCGCCCAGGCCGCCAATGCCGGCCCCCGGGGTGCCCTGCACAATGCCGGTGTTCACACCCCGATCGTTGGCTCCGGATTTAGTGCGCAGAATGTC
>JAFAUE010000318.1 GCA_019243475.1 Acidobacteriota bacterium
CTGTGGCTTCCTGCCGTAGAAGGCCGTGATCGCAGCCTTCGCAACCTCGGTCATCTGGTGGATCGCGCGATAGCCATAGTCGATCACTTTCTCCGGATGGTGGAGCGCCCAGCCTGCGTCGGGAACTGAGCCCTGCGAGGAATGTCCAGTGTCAGTGGATGCGGTGGCGTAACCGGAGGCAATTGAGCGCGCCATCGCCGGGTAGTCGATATAACCTGCAAATCCACCGTTGCCCTGCCCTTGAAACTTCCCGTTCCATCCCGAACTGGGAAGCCAGACTTCGATTTTGATGTCCGAATCGGGACTTGGCTGTCCGGTAATCGACAGCCGGCAGAAAGGCGGCAAGCTCTTGTATAACGAGGCCATGTCTCCGAGAAATGCAGGGAGATTTTCGGGTACGGGCGACGCTCCGGCCGCAATACTTTGGACCGAAGTAATTTTGGCCTGCGGCAGAGACATCTGCGCGAGCTTCTCGCACGCACTCTGCGCGTGAGTAACGGTGGCGAAGAACGACACAGAGATGGCAAGCGTCAGTTTTTGCATCGCGGCATTATGCCCGAAAGAGCTTTCAGGCGGTGACGAATCCGTGGGGGCTGCGACACAGCTGTCGACTGCGCCTTCCTGCTAGACTTTTCTGTTTGCTCATGAGCCGCAAACTTTTTGGAACTGACGGTATTCGTGGCGTTGCGGGAGAGTTCCCGCTCGATGGCGGCACTGTTTTCGCGATTGGGCGAGCGCTCGGGCATCATCTCACCCGTCATGAGCACAGTCCGCGCGTTGTGATCGGGCAAGATACCCGTGAATCGAGCGGATGGATCGCTGACGCCGTTGCCGCCGGGCTCGCCTCGGTCAAAGGTGAGGTCGAATCCGCCGGGGTGATAACGACTCCCGGAATTGCTTATCTCACCCGGGAACTTGGCTTCGACGCCGGCATTGTCATCTCTGCTTCCCACAATCCCTGGACCGACAATGGCATTAAGGTCTTCGGCGGCGATGGCTATAAGCTCTCCGACGAGATTGAGCTGTCGATTGAAAAAGAAATCTTCCGCCTGCTGGAAGAAGGCAAGGTCCCCGATGCTCGGCCGCAGACGACTCCCACGCTACCCGGCGACCATGATTTACGCGAGCGCTATGAAACGTGGCTCAAGGCCCGGGTCCCACAGCTGAGGATCAGAGGCAAAGTTGTCATTGATTGTGCCAATGGTGCTGCCAGCACGTGTGCTCCTGAGCTGTTCGCCATGCTTGGCCAGGACGCCCAGTTCATCCACTACGATCCAAACGGCAGGAACATCAACGACCATTGCGGAGCACTGTATCCGCAGGTGGTAGCTGAAGCCGTTCAGAAAAGTAAGGCCGCGTTGGGCGTGACCTTCGATGGCGATGCGGATCGAGCGCTATTTGCCGACCGTCATGGCAACGTAGTGAACGGCGACGCCGTCTTGCTAATGGCTGCGCGCGACCTGCAATCGCGCCATGAACTCGCGGCGGCCACCGTGGTGGCCACCACGATGTCCAATATGGGACTCGAAGCTGCACTGAAGCGTTCCGGAGTCCGCATGCTGCGCGCCCCCGTGGGCGACAAGTACGTGCTCGACGAGATGCGCAAGACGGGAGCTGTGCTTGGTGGAGAACAGTCCGGACACATCATCTTCTCGCGACTGGCGACCACCGGAGACGGCCTACTGACCGCCCTGATCGTCCTCGACATGATTTCCCGAAGTGGAAAGCAGCTTGACGAACTCGTGGCCGATCTCAAAGTATTTCCGCAGGTGATCAAGAACGTGCGAGTGAAGGAAAAGAAGCCTCTCGATCAACTGGCTCCGGTGAGTGCCGCTATCCGTCATGCTGAGACGGAGCTTGCGGGCAGCGGGCGCGTGGTGGTTCGCTATTCGGGGACCGAGGCTCTGGCGCGCGTGATGATTGAGGCCGAGTCGCGCGAGCAAATGCAAAAGCACGTAGAAGCCATCGCGGCAGCCATCCAGAGCGCAATCGGAGCCTGAAATTCAGGTTTTGACCTGACTCGCAGGTAGTGCAGCAAAGCCAATGATTACGCGGGCTTTATAAGATTTCCACAACCCGATTTTTTTGTGCTACTATCCCCAGAGTTTCGACTGTAACGAATCAGCAAAGAAGCTTCAGCCTCCGACCTTCACATAAACTGCGAAGGCCTTCATCAGGCTCAAGATTGATAACGAAGGCGTTTCACTGTCCCCTGGTCGAGCGCCGCTAGCCGCCGTTTCCAAGTGAAAGACTCGAACCGCCAGGAGGCGCGCGGACATTTTCGATAAAGGCACCATGTCGCTCTCATCTACTGCTGCAACCCAAGTAAATCCATGGATGCGCATCCTTGGCGCTCTGGAAAAGAAAGTTAATCGTCATTCCTACGAAACCTGGCTCAAACCCACGCGCTTTAGTCATGCAATGGGCAAAGTCATCTTCGTTCGCGTCCCTACTCCTGAGTTCCGCCATATCGGGGACAAATACGGAGACTTGATCCTCGAGGCGGTCGATAATCTCGGCCTCGAATTCGAAGATTTTCAGTTTGTGACCGTGGAGGAAGATCCTTCCGTCGTCGCACAGCGTCCGCCGTCACAGCCAATGCCAGTGCAGTCTGCGGGATTTTCGCCTGCCGGCAATGCCGGAGCTGCCGCCGCACCTGCTCGCAGCGCTGCTGGGGTCGGCCCCTTGCAAAGCCGTCTCGACTTCGACACGGCCGCACAACTGAATCCCAAGTACACCTTCGACGCCTTTGTAATCGGCAGCGGGAACCAGTTCGCCCATGCCGCAGCTCGCGCTGTCGCGGAACGTCCTTCCAAAGCCTACAACCCTCTCTTTTTGTATGGCGGAGTCGGTATGGGCAAAACCCATCTCATGCAGGCGATTGGGCATGAGGTGAAAAAGCGCATGCCGGAAGCTTCCATCTGCTACGTCTCCAGCGAGAAATTCACCAACGAGATGATCAACTCGCTGCGTTACGACAAGATGACCAGCTTCCGCGACAAATTCCGCACCGTCGATGTGCTGCTAATCGACGACATCCAATTTCTCGCGCAGAAGGAGCGCACGCAGGAAGAGTTCTTCCATACCTTTAACGCGCTGCACGAGTCGATGAAGCAGATCGTGATTGCCAGCGATCGTCCGCCGAAAGAGCTGGCGGAAATCGAGGATCGGCTGCGCAGCCGTTTTGAGTGGGGATTGAT
>JAFAUE010000225.1 GCA_019243475.1 Acidobacteriota bacterium
CCGTTTCTTTCGCTGGGTCATCACCTCTATCGATGCCAATTGCCGGAAACCAAATCGGGAATTCTTCCGCTATGCCCTGGAAAACTGCGGCGTTCGCGCCGACGAAGGTATTGTTCGTTGGCAATCAGCTCAATACCGATGTCTGCGGCGGAACCCAGTGCGGGATCAAGACGGTTTGGATCTCAGGCGAGGCGCACCGCAGTCCTAACGAAACGATGCTGCCAGGAGACGTCACTGCGGACTACGAGATCGAATCTCTGGCAGAACTGCCTGGGTTGCTAAGGAAAATCTAAAACAGATAAACCACGGAGGACACGGAGGTACACAGATGATTGTAAGCAGATACTCTGTGATTCTTCGTGCCCTTTGTGGTGCCGCGGTTGGTTACGCTTCGGCCAGCGCCGGCTGTTCGCTTGGCTGATACTCGGTGATGTATCCGGCAATCGCGCTGGCGGCGACGGTAAATGGACTCGCGAGATACATCTGTCCAGGACCGCTGCGGCCGGGGAAATTTCGGTTTTGCGCGCTGATGACGATCTGGTCCGGACGAGTTGAGACGCCTGGACCTGCATTGATGCAGGCGCCGCAACTCGGCTCAATGACTTTCGCGCCCGCGCGCTGGAAGATATTGAGGTAGCCCTTGCGCACGCAGTACTCGCGCGTCTCCTGCGAGCCGAACTGGATGTAGAACTGCACAGAAGGCGACACATGCTTGCCTTGTTGCAGCGCATCGTTCAACACTGCGGCGTACATGTCCATATCCTCATTCTTGCCTGCGGTGCAGGTGCCGCCATAAGCGATTTCTACCGGCACTGGAGTGTTCAAATCGCGAATGTATTTTCCGTTGCCTGGATCTCCTGGCGTCGCGACCATTGGATAAATCTCTGCGGCGTCCATCTCAATCACATGCGCGTACTGGGCGCCTTCATCGCTCTTGAGTCCGAGGATCAGCTTCTCGGCATCGGAACGCTTCATGCCCCTTCGCTCGGCGAGGAAGTCCACAACCTTCTGATCGGCCGCGACGATGCCGGTGAAGCCGCCGATCTCAGCCGCCATGTTGCACATGGTGGCGCGCTCGTCGACGCCAAGTTCCTCGATCGCTTCGCCGGAATACTCCATGACTTTGGCAAGTGCCTTGCCGCTGCGGATGTAATCCATAGCGAGAAGCTTTAGGATGAAATCCTTGGCGGTGACGTTCGCGCGACGCTTGCCGCGAACGACGATCTTTACCGTTTCGGGAACTTTGACGCGCACATCTTTCGTGATCCACGAATTAAACACGTCGGTGGTGCCGATACCGAAGGCAATGCAGCCGACTGCTCCGACGTGCGGCGTATGAGAGTCTGAGCCGACATTCAATTGCCCGGGCAGCGCATAGCTCTCGGCCACGATCGAGTGGCAAATTCCTTCCGAGCCCTTACGGTCCCGGAGTTCGCCATGCAGCTTGATGCCCTGCGATTTGGCAAAGCTTTCCTGTTTCAGCTTGAGCTGGGTCGCCAAGTCGAGGAGGCCCATCTTGCGCTTTTCCTCGGAAAGCACCTCATCGAGAAAGGTCAAATGATCGCGGAAAAAGATGATGCTTTCGCGGTCGTTGACCGGAACATCTTTGCCCACGAAATGCTCGTAGAAGATGGCCGCCATCGGCGTAACGTACTCATGGCTGAAGCGCAGGTCAGTGCGCGCAAATCCGGCGTCTCCAGGCTTTACTGCGGGAACTCCAGTGCGTCCATCGCTGGTAATCATGTGCCGGGCAAAGATTTTTTCCGTAACCGTCATCGGCCGGGGCCCAGTGCCGATTCCCGGAATGGAAACCTTCCCCTGCAGGCGAGCGACGTTGAATGGAAACAGGCCGCCGTACTCGATGACCTGCCGAGTGATGTCGTCCTCGCCCTGGGTGAAAACGGAAAGCGGGACCTGTTCTCCCCGCCGGATTTTGTCGATCAAACCGAAGTCCGTCGAGGTAAGCACACCGAGGTTCTGACAGTTCTGCTTGTAAATTCGTTCGATGTTCTCGGCGATCACCAGCTTGATGCCAGCCGAGAGCTCGGCATAGGGCGACTGTTCGCGACTCGAGCCTTTACCCCGCCGCTTACCGCTCACAGCGGCGACGAAGCCGCCTTTCTTCACGTCACTGCGCTTGATGGGCAGTTCGTTGCCGCACTTCAATCCCGTATAGGGAAATTCGCCGAGCGTCTCGTCGAAGAAGAAGCAGATGTGCGCCGGGGTGATCTCGTCAGTGGAGATGTCGTCGCGCAGTTTGGGATTGTTTTCCGGATTCTTCGTGTCCCAGGGCAGGTCTTCACCGGCGAGCTGCCGCCGGATCAATTCAGGATCTTCGGTCAGAAACAGGATGCGTCCGGTAAGTTTTACCGAGGTCGGACGCTTATGCACTGCGCGCGTCAACAGAGGATTCGACACATCTAAATTCTACAAGAACAGAGGTGTGGCTGTTGGCGTGGGAGTGCACTACGCACAGCAACCACAAGGTGCTTCGTCCCCCGCGGCGGACGACACAGGTGAAGCACGCTGCGTTGTTGTTCCTATTCCGCCGCCTCACTCGTACCGCAGCGCCACGATCGGGC
>JAFAUE010000381.1 GCA_019243475.1 Acidobacteriota bacterium
TGTGTGAAGTCCGCCGCCGCGAACTCAATCCCGTGAGGCGCAAGGACAGCGGACCCTATGCCCAGGCTGCCTGCGTCTCAGTCAATTCCGAATTCCGCCTCGAATCAAACAATTATAGCCGATGCAACCCGCTTCTTTGCAAGTGCGGGGTTTTCCCCGCCAACCATCCGGGCGAGGAGGGAGAAAAGCCAGCGAAGGCTTTTGCCCATCGCTGGCACTCATATTGATGCCGCAGCACCCTCGCCTGACTCATAAACCGGCAGTTAGAGCCACCAAAACTGCCTCTTTACCGCGCGAGTCCAGCGGAAAGGCTGCCAGGGACTACTTTACCTCGACGGTGGCGCCGGCTTCGGTGAACTTCTTTTTGATGTTCTCCGCTTCTTCCTTGTTGACGCCTTCCTTGATCGGCTTCGGCGCGCCATCGACCAGGTCCTTAGCTTCCTTCAGACCGAGGCTGGTGACCTCGCGGACGGCCTTAATAACGTTGATCTTGTTCGCGCCAACGGCGGTAAGGATCACCGAGAACTCGGTCTTCTCTTCCGGAGCCGCTGCCGCAGCAGCGCCTGCGCCAACCCCGCCGGCCATTACGACCGGACCGGCTGCCGCGGCCGAGACGCCAAGACGCTCTTCGAGCTTCTTCACGAGAGCCGCCGCATCGAGCAGCGACAAATTTACGATCTGATCTTCCAATGCTTGCATGTCAGCCATTTCAATCTCCTAGAAATTTCTAATCCCTTTTGTTAGTCGGGCCGCCAGGGTCACCGGGCATCAAAATCAATCCCCCTGCGACTCTCCGCCCCGCTTTACTGCTGCTCATCGGCTCCCGCCGAGGAGCTGCCGATTCACTCAGGTTTCCGGTGTGCCCCAGACCAGGCACCCTGAAAGAACCAGCTAATCCTGTTTGCAATCGCAACACTTGCGATTTGTGATTTTTGGATTTGCCGTCTGCAAATCACCAATCACCGATTCACAAATCCACTTAGCTTCCGGCTTCGCTAAACTTCTTCTTCTCCACTCCCTGGTTCACTACCACAGCCAGGTTGCGTCCAACCGCGTTCATCGCTGTTACCAGACGCTGCGCTGGTGCGTTCATGAGGAAGAGAAGCTTCGAATAGATCTCTTCCTTGCTCGGCATGGTGGCAAGAGCTTTCACCTCGCTGATCGAGATCACCTTGCCTTCGAGCACGCCGGCCTTGAATCCGTATTCCGGATTGTCGGTGACGTATTTCGTCAGCGCCTTCGCCAGCGCCACCGGATCGCCGTTGGTGTACGCGATCGAGGTCACGCCCTTGAGGCTCTTCAGCGCCTCTTCGGCTGCAGTGCCTTGCGCGGCCCGCCGGGCAAGAGTGTTCTTGACCACGTGATACTTGCCGCCGGCAGCGCGCACAGTCTTGCGCAGCTCAAAATCCTGGGCCACGGTCAGCTTGCCGAAGGTACCGACAATCATGCTGTTGACCTGCTTCAACTCCGCGGCCAGCTTATCGACCTGTTCTGCTTTTCTTGCTCGTGTAACGGCCATCTCGCAAATCCTTAAAGCCCCGACGTCTAACGAACGATCGGGTGATTTCGTGATTTTGTGATCGGATGATTTGAAATCGCGAAATCACGAAATCGCGAAATCACCAAATTCCTGTTACGCCTTCGACGCAGCCTCAATCGGCGCCGCATCGATCTGGATGCCCGGTCCCATCGTCGAGGACAAGGTTACGCCTTTGATGTATTTGCCCTTGGCGGCCGACGGCTTAGCGCGAATCACGCTGGAAATCACCGTCGTGGCGTTTTCCACGAGCTTCTTCGGCTCGAAGCTGATTTTGCCCACAGGTACGTGGACCAGCGCCGTCTTATCGGTGCGGAACTCGACCTTACCAGCCTTGACTTCCTTCACTGCAGACGCCACGTCGAATGTCACCGTTCCCGTTTTGGGATTCGGCATGAGTCCGCGTGGACCGAGGACTTTGCCCAGGCGTCCAACAGACTTCATTACGTCTGGAGTGGCAATCACCGCGTCGTAATCGACCCAGTTTTCTTTCTGGATTTTTTCGACCAGTTCCTCGCCGCCAACGATGTCTGCGCCCGCGGCTTCCGCTTCGCGCTGTTTGTCTCCGCCGGCGATGACGAGAACCTTCTTGGACTTTCCCAGTCCGTGAGGAAGGACGACGGTGCCGCGGACCATCTGGTCGGCGTGCTTAGGATCGACGCCCAGACGCATCGTGACCTCGACCGTCTCATCGAACTTGGCGAATTTTACTTTTTGAAGAAGAGGAACTGCTTCGTCGAGCTTATAAGGCCGCTGCTCGACGGCCGCACGGGCCTTGGAGATGTTTTTTCCTGCTGCTCTGCTCATTTGTCCTGTCTCCCACCGCACATGCGCTGCTGCTGCATGGCCGTAGTGAATGCGACTGCCGCGAAGCTTCGAAGCTCCGCAGCTACGAGGCTGCTTCTATGCTACCACTTCTATGCCCATCGACCGGGCCGTCCCCTTGACGCTCTTAATGGCCGCGTCAAGGCTGGCTGCGTTCAGGTCGGGCATCTTCTGTTTGGCGATGTCCGCCACCTGCTTCTCCGTAACCTTGCCGACCTTGTCCTTGTTCGGAGTACCTGAGCCTTTCGCCACCGCGGCAGCGCGCTTCAGCAACACAGAAGCGGGCGGCGTCTTGGTGATAAAGGTGAATGAACGGTCGGTATAAACCGTAATTACCACCGGGATGATGAGGCCTTCCTGGTCCTTACCTGCCGTCTTGGCGTTGAACTGCTTGCAGAACTCCATGATGTTGATCTGCGCCTGACCGAGCGCCGGACCAACCGGCGGCGCCGGCGTGGCCTTTCCCGCGGCAATCTGGAGCTTTACTTGTGTCTGTACTTTTTTCGGCGGTGCCATCGTCAGATTCTCACTTTATTCGAATTCATCGTTTCATCCACAGCAAGGTAGCGGCCGACTCACGCACGAGCTTCCAAGCTCCGCAGCTATGAAGCTTGTTTTTCTACTTGGCCAAACTGCAGCTCAACCGGGGTTGCGCGCCCAAAGATCGTGACCATCACTTTCAGCGTCTCGCGGTCTTCGTTCACGTCGTCCACGATGCCGTTGAAGTTGGCGAATGGTCCATCGGTGATGCGCACCGATTCGTTCTTCTCGTACTTAACTTTGAGCTTCGGTTTGTCCTTGCCGACATTCACGCGATAGACGATCTGATTGACCTCGTCTTCGGAGAGCGGCGTCGGATCGTTACCCGTACCTACAAATCCTGTGACCTTGGGAGTGGATTTCACCACCTGCCACACATGGTCGCCTTCCCCGCCGGCGCCGCCTGCGCGGAATCCTGTGAGGTCCATTTCGACCAGCACATAGCCGGGATAGAACATGCGCTCGCTGGTGTACTTCTTCCCATTTCGAATCTCAGTGACGGCCTCAGTCGGGATCAGCACGCGGCCGATCTTGTTCTGCAGGCCAAAGGCCTGGACTCGCGACTCCAGCGACTCCTTCACCTTGCGTTCGAATCCCGAATACGCATGGACGATGTACCACTTCATATTGGGATTGCGCGGCTGCTCGCCTTCCCCGGTGATTCCTTCGGGCTGTCCTTCAGGGACGGCCACGCCGGTTGCAGCCTGCGATGTTGTGTCGAGTTTGTTTTCTTCTGCCATCAATATTTCCGGCCGGTTCTCCGCGACCGGTACCTCTCTTAACTTCGCTTCTAGCTATGGAAGAGCTTCAGCAGGTGGCTGAGACCAAAGGTGATCAAGCTGTCGACCACGTAAAAGAATCCGGCAAAGACAAACACAGTGATAATCACCACCGTCGTCGTTCCCTGAACCTCTTTGCGGTTGGGATAGTTGACCTTCTTCATCTCCGCGCGCACGTCTTCGAGAAAATCCTTGGTGCGCTCGGGCCAGGCCTTCAGTCGATTTCCAAGGCTGTCTTCGTCGGCCACGCTTGTCGCTCGTACTCTCTTAGTTTCGATACTACCCACTGTGAAGCCTGCTTCCTTTTCCTGAACCTCAAAACTGGCAGGGGCGGAGGGATTCGAACCCCCAAGTCCGGTTTTGGAGACCGGCAGTTTAACCGTTGAGCTTACGCCCCTCCACAAAAGCTTTTAGCATTCAGCCGTCGGCACTCAGCTTGATGTTGGTCTTTCCACCAGTATCTTAAATGGCTGAATGCTGAGTGCTGATTGCCGACTACTTTGTCTCCTTGTGCGACGTGTGCTTCCTGCAGAAACGGCAAAACTTGCTGAACTCAAGACGGCCGGTAGTCGTCTTTTTGTTCTTGGTCTTCGAATAATTCCGGTTCTTGCACTCGCTGCACTGCAATGTGATGATTTCGCGCATAACTCCTATTTCACCATGTCCAACTCTTCCCGAGTTGGAACCAATTCGTCGTTCTCAAACGCCCGTGCCGAGAAAACCAGCGTGAACAACAGTTTCAGACGCCGCGGATCCTCAATCTTTGCACCCGCTTCAAAAACCAGCTTGCGGATCTGTTCGCTTTGCCCAACCTTCAGCGCAAACAGTCCCAGCTCCTGGCTTTGCTCCCTGCGTGACTCCCAGCCAACGAATCTCGCCAGATACTCCTCGGTGCCCCGGGCCACCTTCATGTCGTAAAGGCTTGCCTGGAGCTTCGATAAATCAAAGCCGGAGAAGTTCTGTTTGACCAGCTGAGCCAAAGCAAGTCTCCTACGCCAGGATCTCGCTAATCGTGCCTGCGCCGACTGTTCTGCCGCCTTCGCGGATGGCGAACCTCAGGCCTTTCTCCATTGCCACCGGCGTGATCAGCTCGATCGTCAACGCCACGTTGTCGCCCGGCATCACCATCTCCGTGCCTCCGGGCAGTTCCGCTACTCCAGTCACGTCCGTCGTGCGGAAGTAGAACTGCGGACGATAGCCCTTGAAGAACGGCGTGTGTCGTCCGCCTTCTTCCTTGGTCAGCACATAGACTTCAGCCTTGAACTTGGTGTGCGGCGTAATCGAGCCCGGCTTCGCCAGAACCATCCCGCGCTCCACGTCTTCCTTCGCCGTGCCGCGCAACAGGAGTCCGGCATTATCGCCCGCCATGCCTTCGTCGAGCTGCTTCTTG
>JAFAUE010000329.1 GCA_019243475.1 Acidobacteriota bacterium
TACTTCGACCTGATCGGTCGGTCGGGCTCCGAAGATGTAGGTTCCCAGAATGGAAGCGCGCTGCTCCTCGGATAGCACTGGTTCGGGCGCCGGTCCCGCATCTCCCAGAGAAGCCAGGTACTCATAGACGCCCTTAGCGGTTACGCCTCCGGCTTTCGCGTGCTCCAGCAAGCTGATGCTATGGGGACCAATCGTGCGCTGGATTCCTGGCTGAGCCGCCACGAATCCTTTGACTGCATCCAGATGGCCGAGCATCGCCGCGGAAAAGATCGATGGATGCGCGCCATTCGCGAGCAGGTACTCGGCAATCGGTCGATTACCCATATGGGATGCCGCGCCCAGAGCGGTCTCCCAATCGCCAAAGCCCCAGTCCCATGCCGCCTTCGCCAAAGACGGTCGCGCTGAAACCAGCTCTTTCACTCGCTTCAAGTTGAAGTGCGAGACCAGCACCATCTCGCGAGCCAACTCCGGCGGCTGGGTGGGAAAGAGCTCGCTGATCGTGCCGGGCGGCACTGGTGTTGCAGGTTTCGCTGGAGCATCTGAGCTGCCTGCTGATCGGGAATTCAACGCAAGAGCGGTTGCCGGGAAAGCAAGCGCAGCCGACTGCATGAACTTTCTTCGCGAACCTGTGTTCATTGAGTCCTCGCGATTGGCAGAATTCCCGCAGGCGAGCCTTTTTGCAAACCATTTCTGCCGACCCTGAAGCCAGAAAAAGCTTTGGCGGGAACTTGGCTGCTTTCAGAGACTTGCGCGGCTGTGTGAGGGCATCGCGGTGAACTCTTTGCGAATCCGAGGCGCGAATTGTTTGGCAACGTTCTCGGCAATTTCGGATTCGAGCTGCATTGGATCACTTACCTGGCGGTCGATACGCGCTACCCAGACATGGGTCTGGTCGGGCAAATGGATCAAGTGGGCAAGTACGCGGGTCTGTTCGCCGACGTTCTGCACCTGTCCCAGGACAACGTACGTTGCTCCCAGCGAAGAAGCAATTGCGCTCAGATCGCGCTGTTCACGCGGCAGGCGGAGGATGTGCGCATTCCCTATGACTTTGTAATGACCGTCACCGTTCGTCGTAAGCTCCGTCACGAGCAGGTCGGTGAGCGCATCGCCGAAGCGCGTCATTTCGGGATTGGAAGTTTCATTGTCGAAGCGCAGGACAGCCACAACTTGAGGCGGTTCACTTCGTGAGCGTAGCCAAATTCCGGTTGCGGTCAGGGCTAGCAGAACAACTGCGGCGGCGGTGGTCCAAGTCCCCCAGCTCCGTTTAGGCTTCGCAACCGGAGCCAGCGATGCCGCTGCGCCAGCCTGCGTTACCGGCGCGATGAATTGATAGCCGCGTTTGGGGACGGTGCGGATGTAGCGTGGTTCCGCGGCATCGTCGTTCAACGCTGACCGCACCTGCGCAATGCAGAAGTTCAATCCGCGCTCGAAGTCAACGAATGTTTCAGTGCCCCAGATTGCCTGTCGAAGGTCGTCGCGCGAGACTACTTGCCCTGCGTGCTCGAGCAGAAGAGCGAGCACTTGTGCAGGTTGCGACTGCAGACGCACAAGATTGCCTTCTCGGCGCAGCTCGCGGGTGGCAGGATTGAATTCGTAGAGTCCGAAACGGAATTGAGCCATTGGCTTTCGAGCGATTCTCGCACGAAGAAACGAATTCGTCGTGCTCTCCATACCTTAAAAACGCGGGCAAAACCGTTATACTGAGCCTGATGTCCACTGAACAGAAGACCTTTTACCTGGAGACCTTTGGCTGCCAGATGAACGTGCATGACTCAGAGAAGGTCATCGGCACCCTCGTGCAACAGGGTTATGCCCAGGTGGGCTCGGTTGAGGACGCCAATCTCATCCTGTACAACACCTGCTCGATCCGGGACAAAGCGGAACAGAAGGTCTTCCACCGTCTGGCCGATTTCAAGAAACTGCAGGCCCAAGGAAAGAAGTTCGGGGTGCTCGGGTGTGTCGCTCAGCAGGAGGGCGAAAAGATCTTTGAGAGAGCTCCGCACGTCTCTCTGGTGGCCGGGTCGGCGTCCTATCGCAATCTCGCACAGATGCTCGTGCAGATCGAAGCCGGTGAGCGCCGAGTCACCGGTCTTGACGATCGCCAGACTGATCAGGCCTTCGATACGCCATTCACGGTGCGCACGAATCCGTATCGCGGCTATATCACGATCATCGAGGGCTGCGACAAGTTCTGCGCCTACTGCGTAGTGCCTTACACACGGGGAAAGGAACGCAGCCGAACCTCGGAATCGGTGGTTGAGGAAGCGCGCCGTTTGGCTGACAGCGGATACAGCGAAATCCAGCTCCTCGGGCAGAATGTGAACTCTTACCGCGATCCCACTGGGAAGAAGAGCTTTGCTGAGCTTCTTATGGCCGTCGCGCAGGTATCTGGCATTCGCCGTGTGCGTTTTACCACCTCTCATCCACGCGACTTTACGCGGGATATCGTCGAAGCAATTGATGCCACACCTGAGCTCTGCGACCACGTTCATCTGCCGGTTCAGAGTGGTTCCAACAGAGTGTTGAGAGCTATGCTGCGTGAATACACGCGCGAAGATTATCTGGAACGCATTTCGTGGATGAAATCGGCGCGCAGGTCGATCAGTCTCACTACTGACATCATCGTTGGCTTTCCCGGCGAGACCGAGTCAGAGTTCGAGGAGACGATCACGCTTCTCGGCGAGATT
>JAFAUE010000408.1 GCA_019243475.1 Acidobacteriota bacterium
GCAACAGGAGCGCCGCTCGCGTAACCAGCTAAGTATTTCGAAATACAGGAGAAGATTGGACAGGGAACGGACGACCTGCGGTCACTTTGGTAACCGGCAAAGGCCGTCTGCCGGTCACCTTGCAGCGTGCGGCGTGACTTATGCGTCCCCAACCGGGCAGAAAAATGCCCCACAAACCTGTTGTGGGGCACTGGTCTCAATATGGGAATGACTTAAGCGGCCTTAGCCTGCACGTTGATCGTTTTTGCGATCTCTGTAAGCTTTACGTCGGCTTCTTTCTCCTCGTCTAACGTTTGTTGCAGCAGGTTGGCAAATTCTTTCTCGCCGAGCAGGTCGGCATAGGTGCGAACCGTTCCGTAGCCTGCCATCTCATAGTGCTCCACGCGTTGCGCCGCACTGATAATGCCGGCGTCGATAGCGGCCTCGGAGCCATCACGTGACGCCATGTCGTCACCTTCCTTGATCAATCCTTTCATGCCTTTGCAGCTCTCGCCAGTCGGTTTCTCGTTAAGGCGGCTGAAGATCTGTTCCAGGCGACGAATCTGTCCGCGCGTGACCTGCAGGTGCTCCTGCAGCGCACTCTTGAGCTGCGGGTAAGTCGTTTTTTCAATCAGCTTGGGAAGCGCTTCGGTGATCTGGTTCTCTGCGTCGTAGAGATCGCGCAGCTCGTCGATAAATAGGTCTCGCAAACTGTTAAGGTCCATCGAAAATAGGGCCATAGACAATCCTCCATTCCAAGTGGTGGAGATGAGGACACGCCAGCAGAGGTTGGTCGGTAATTGGAGAGC
The DNA here is from genome assembly GCA_019243475.1 of Acidobacteriota bacterium. Lineage (GTDB taxonomy): Bacteria > Acidobacteriota > Terriglobia > Terriglobales > Acidobacteriaceae > Gp1-AA112. The sequence continues at coordinate 789 of JAFAUE010000408.1, forward strand.
GACCGAGAGTGCTGCGGTCGAGTGCAGGTGACCGCTACCGAACAGCTGGATTGTGTTTGGGGCAGTGCTGCACATCGAGGATCGTTGCTGCGGTAACGTTTTTCACGTACTTCTATAGACATTCGACTGGAAGCTCGATTGCAAGACTCTGAATCATCGCCGCAGTTCTGGAGGAGGAATCTTTGAGAGCAAGTTGGCGCTTTTGCAGCTATTTATCGTTGGCAGTGCTTCTGCTCGGTGGCTTATGTTTTGCGGCGACTGGAGCTGCGCATCCTGAGATGTTGGTTTCCACCGAGTGGCTTGCCGCTCACCTGAATGATCCCAATGTGGTCGTGCTCCAAGCGGGAAAAAATCGAGGCGATTATGCGAAAGCGCACATTCCCGGTGCACGCTTTGTGAGTTCTCAGGACTTCACCACCGGACATCAGGGATTAATGGTCGAACTACCCACACCTGAGAAGTTGAAGCAAACGTTTGAGGATATTGGAGTGACCGACTCCACGCGCGTGGTGATCTACACAACGGATTGGTACCCGGTGGCCGGTCGCGCGTTCTTTACGCTCGACTATCTCGGACACACGAATACCGCGTTGCTCGATGGCAGCCTGGCGAAGTGGAAAGCTGAGAAGCGTCCCATGACAGGCGACGCGCCTCAAATCACAAAAGGAATACTCACGCCGCATGTCAATGAGTCGGTGCGCGCATTGCTGGCCGATGCCAGAGCAGCCACGGATTCCGGTTCATCGACGATACTGCTGGATTCACGTCCTCAGAAGCGTTATGAGGATGGCCATCTTCCCGGCGCGCAACACATCTTTTGGGAAGAAACGGTTCAGAACTCCAAGCAACCAGTGTTTCTGGCTCCTGACGATCTGCGCAAGCTGTTTGACTCTCGAAGAGTCGCGTCGGGAAAAAAGTTGATTACCTATTGCGAAATCGGCTTGCAGGCATCGCACATGTACTTTGTCGCGAAATATCTCGGCTACGATGTCGCGATGTTCGACGGCTCTTACTATCAATGGCAAGAGCTGGAGAATCAGCCGATCGTGAAGGGAAACGCTCCGCGGTGACTTCCCGAAACGATAAGATCTGACCATGCGAACAGCATGGCTTTGCGGGCCTGCGACTCTCATCGTGCTCCTTGCTTTGGCGGGCACCGCCGCTGCGCAGCACCCTGAAATGCTGGTAAGCACGGACTGGCTCGCGTCGCACCTTAGCGATCCGCGGCTGCTGGTGCTCTGCATCGCCGACGATGAAAGCTTCTATTCTGCGGGACACATTCCCGGCGCGCGTCTTGTGCGGCTCTCCGAAATTGCAACGACAAGCAATGGCGTGCCAAATCAGTTGCCCTCTGCTGAGCATTTGCAGAAAGTTTTCGAGAATGCCGGCGCCAGCGACAATTCGCGCGTAGTTCTTTATGGCGAGCGAACCGGAGTGATGGCTGCGCGAGCGTACTTCACGCTCGACTATCTCGGATTGGGAAATACTGCCGCGCTGCTCGACGGCGGCATCGAGAAATGGCGGAGCGAACACCGGCCTACGACGAAAGAAAGACCCAACGTTCGACCCGGCAAACTACATATTCACATTCAGCAGGACGCCCTTGTTGAGACGCCTTTTATGAACGCCATTGCACGAAGTAGTAGCGCCTTCGTCTTGCTCGATGCGCGGCCAAAAGCCGAATACTCCGGATTGCGTCTCTCAGAGGGGATCACTAAATCAGGACACATCCCAGGCGCGCGAAGTCTTTACTGGCAAGAGTTGCTGGTTCCGGGCGACGTCCCTCAGCTTCTTCCCGTATCGGAACTGAAAGAGAAGTTTGCATCTGCCGGAGCCGATCCTGGCGATGCAGTGGTTACTTATTGTCGAACCGGTATGCAGTCGTCATTCGACTACTTTGTCGCGAAGTATCTGGGCTACCGGGTGCAGATGTATGTCGGTTCCTTCTATGAGTGGACGAAATCCTCGCACGGCGGTCAAACCAGCGCATTCTGCCACTAGTGCCCCCATGGACTCCATCTCGATGCCACTCTCAAGGCCTCTCGCAAGACTGCCTGTGATTCGCAGGGAAGCACTGCCGCTGTATTGATGGCTCTGAATGGAGAGGCGAAAATTCCGCCTCTCCACTCCGTTTCGGTCAACGCGAGCGCTGGCTGGTTGCGTCGATGAAGTTTTC
>JAFAUE010000077.1 GCA_019243475.1 Acidobacteriota bacterium
CGTTGATGAAGAAGACTGACACCGCTCCGCCTTCGCGCGGTTCCCATAATGGAAAAATAAAAGCCGCTCGCGAGGAGCGGCTTCAGGAAATCGCGGGAACTTAAACGTCTATTTCGGTGTCGGAGTCGTTGCTGCCGGCTTCGGCGCCGCTGGCGTCGTCGTTGTTGGCGGACGACGGTTCACGCCGGCGCTGGGCGCGGGAGCTGCGGGCTTCGATACTGCAGGCGCCGGAATGCCGGAGACCTGGTTGTATGCCTCGATCACCGGCTTGGTGATGTCGGTGGAAGGTGCGGCCCAGAGAATCGGACTCTGCTGCGATGAGTAGTCCATCACCACGGCGTAGCCGTTCTGCTGCGCGTAGTTCTGCACCGTCTGCATCAGCTTGGATCCGATGCGCTGCGCGATCTCGTTCGACTGTGTCTGATAGTCGTTCTGCGCGTCTTCCAGACTGCGCTGAAGCGTCTTCTGCTTGGTCTCAATCGACTGCACGCGCCGGTTGCGCTCGTCGTCGTTCAGGTTCGCAGTCGTAGCGGCCAGCTGCTTCTTGAGGTTGTCAACCTCATCGCTCAGGCTCTTGAGCTCGATCTGTTTGGGCTCGAATTTCTTCTGCAGGGCGTCGAGATCGCGCTGCCCTTCGTTGGTATTGGCGATCGCGGCTTGAATGTTGATGATTGCAACCTTCTGCGGTCCGGCGATGATCGCGTTGGGTGTGGTGGAAGCGGCGGCTGGTGCGGCATTGGTGTCCGCAGCCTGGGCGAAGGCGCAGGCCGTCAGCAATGCGGCGATGGAAAGCGTTGAAAGAAGCTTGCTGGTCATTGTGGTTCTCAAAAACTCCTTAATTCCGTTCTGGATCAGTCCGAGCGTCGCCTGATGGTTCTCTCAATGGCGAATCATGGAAGGCATGCATCCCAGTCTGACCGGCTCATGCTCCCCGGGCCAGACCTCTCTTCGAGGCATATTGGCGGGTACGGATGCCAGACATTATAGAAGTAAATCTCTGCTGAAAGCAATTAGAACTGCGGAGAGAAAAGTCAGCCAGCGCTTTACATTTCTTAGCTTTGCAGACAAGCAAGCGGATTCAGGCGAACACTTGCCGGGTACTAAGACACATCCCTGTCCCGGGTAATTTTGACTTCCGTGAATGCCCTAGAAAAATAGGGGGAAAAGCTAGCAGCTGCCAGGTACCAGCTACCGCCTCCAGCGGGAAGCTTGATTTTTTGGAGTGCGGAGATCCTAAAGCAGGCGGAGTATGGAGCCGCCAGGCAAGAAGAGGGCACCTGCTAATTCTCAGATCGATGCGAACGTAAGATCGTCGGCTTCCATGCATAAGCCGGAAGCAGGCAGCTGGTAGCCGGAAGCTTTTCTCACGCTGCTGGAGCGAGCGAGCGACTTGCGGCCTGCTGAATGAAGCGCTTCATCACCGTCGCCCACATCACCTTCTTGCGGACTGCGCTTTCCTTTATCCCGCGTCCTTGCGCGAACATGGAAAGCAAGGTGCGCATCTTCATCACGCGCAAGACCGCCTGGTCTGCCGCGCTTACGTTGTAGGCCTCGAGAAACGCGTCCTGCACTCGACCGGTCATGTCGCGATTGCAGAACGGATATTTTTCCAGCGCTTCGACTGCCGCCAGAAAGCGCGCTGCGTCGGTGTAGGAAGCGCCGCGCATCGTCATCTTGCCGTAGTCACAAATGGCAATGCCCTCTTCGGTGACTGAGATATTCAGCGGAGTGAAGTCGTTGAGCACTGCCGAAGTGGGAATCGAGTGCTTTGCTTTGCTGAGAGAATTTTGTGCGCCAGTCAGAATCATCTGGATGGCGTCGTCGTCCAGCCCCGCGCCACGGCAGTTCACGCAAAGATTTTCCAGATCGGCAAGCAGTTGCTGAGGATCGAAAATCTGCGGCGCGTCGGCGGTGAGTGTATGGAAGTTGCGCAGCCAGTCGCCGGCCTTGGAGGCTGCGTCGCGCAGGGAACGATGATCGTCATAGCCGGGAAGCAACGCGGCTTTCATCATCATCGACTGCAGCGGCAATCCTGGAATCTTTTCTGTTACTACCGCGCCCAGTGCGCTGAAGTTCCCCAGCGGACGGGGCACGCCGGCCAAATCGTGCTGAACGAACTGCTCGTACACCTGTTCGAGGTTCGTGTATTCCGTGTGGGCCTGATTGCGGGCGTGTTGCGGTCCCTGCTTGCCGCCGCGATATAGCTTTACCGCAATGCGTTCGTTGCCATTGCTGAAATCGGCGACGAGATCGTAGATGAAGTGATCGGATTTCGGTGTGTGTCCAACTGTGCGGATGTTACGCAGTTCGCCGCGCCGCGGATACAACGCCGGCACGCGTTGGCGAAGTTCAGCGACGATTTGCTCCATTACGTTTTCTGCCATCAGGACCCCAGACTTAATAAGAGATGCAGAGCCGCCCCCCTGCGTCCACTTACGAGCCGGGTTGCCTACGGCCGAGAGCAAAACACACCTACGCCCTCGCCCTCTCATACAGCAGTTTTGTTTCCAACAGCACTGTTCACTGGGACGTCCTAAA
>JAFAUE010000316.1 GCA_019243475.1 Acidobacteriota bacterium
CGTCGAACTTGGTTGCTAGATACATGCGCCAAGAAGCGAATCTCGAACAAATTCGATTCGCGCTCGCAAGCGCGGAGCGGAATTGGCGCCGTGGGTGGTCGTCAGCTGAGCAAACTTCGATGAGTCGAGCCAACTCATGTCATGGGGCCTTAACAATGGTTTCTGCTGAAGCGCCAAGGCAACGCCAACGGCGATTGCTTCAAACCGCACTCTAGGTGTTGTCTTCGCAGCCTTCGTCTTGGCAAATCCGGACGGAAACCAATGACGAATGAATTCAAGCATGCTACCGAAGGTGTGTTTCTTCTGCTGTAGATCTCTGTCCGCAAACGCGGGATCAGCCTTGTACGCCTTGTTCTTCTCTACTATGTACTGATCCAAGAACTTTGCGACATCATGCGTAAAGTCGCCGTATCGTTCGAAGTATACGAAGAAACGTAGAACTAGTTCTTCTCTTTCGCCGCGCTTGGCTGGACCTTCGCCTACTGGACACAAAAGCATGAAGTCGCTACGGCCGGCGCACTCGCTAACGAAGCTGTAGAAGGGACCGGAGTATGCACCTTTCCGAACTTCGCTGTGTTTCAGCGCATCGCTTCCCGTATTGATTCGCTCGAAAACGCTGAATTTCGCGTCAGCCGTTGTCTTGTCACTCAGTACGATCATGCGAATGGTGCGGTTCTTAAACTTACGCTGCTGCGATGGGGGCAACTCAGAATAGACGAGCCCGGTCAGTGTTGATAGTTCACCTAGTTTCGAAAGACGCAGTTTGTCTTTCATGAACACACTGAGAGTATTCAACCGTTGCGCACCGTCGACAACCTCAAGCGTCCCGTCTTCAGTGTCCGCCATAAACATGAATGGAATCGGCAGACCCAAAATCACCGATTCGAGAAAACGCGATTGCCGCTCGTCGGCCCACACGAATGCCCGTTGATACTTAGGAATTCGAAAATCCCCTCGATCGAACTTGTCGACGAGCAGCTCTACGGTGAACTCCTTCGTGTCATAGTCAATTTCACGCTGTTTTTCAATGATCTGCTTCTCAATTTCCTCGGTATTGGCGGGGAAGTTGAGCGTTGGCGTTACTGCTTTGGCTTTGGCCAAATCTCCTCCGATCAGACCTCCAGTTGCATGAGGCGCAGGATTCGTCGTGTGGCTGCACTAACGCTCTCGTGTTCCCAGACTGATACAATTCTCCATCCCAGCTTTTTCAAGCAGCAACGATTGCGGCGGTCGCGCTCGCGGTTCTTGCGCAATTTATCAACCCACCACGCTCGGTTACTTCGGGGAATGGTCGCGTGCTTCGGACAACTGTGCCAAAAACAGCCATCAACAAAAACAGCAATTTTTTTCGATCTTAGAACGATGTCTGGCCTTGTCTTGATTCGCTTATCAGCTACAACGCCTACTTGGAATCTCACACCAGCACGGTGCAGTGCTGATCGAAGAAGAACTTCGGGTGAGGTGTCTCGTTGCCGCGCAGCCCTAAGGCGATCACTGGCTTGCTGGGACGAAGGCTTTGGACGGGTTAGTGCGTTTTGTGGCATGACTGTTCTGTCCCATCGCTTCGACGTGCTTGGCAACATCTTCCAAGAATCCCGGCTCAAACTTCAGGCGACTAGCCCTAGCTCGTTTCAGAAATCCCGCCGTGGCATTGAATGATAGTGGACTCATTTCATGCTCAAGAAATTCAGAAAGAGGCGTCCACTTTCGACTAACTGGCCACTCCGAGGCGTTTGACCGAAAAACATTAGCTGCGTTTCCCCAAGCCGCATAAGGCCATCCGCCCGTGTGTACGTCAATTCTCGTATCCGTCCTATGATCGTAAGGACCGGGCTGAAGTATTCGACGCGCGAGCCACTCCGCAATCGGAACCGTTAAGGCGTTGCCAACAAGCCTCCATCGGAACCGCGCTTTGCTGGGATCGACGCAAGCGGTCCAGTTTGCAGGAAAACCCTGTAACCGTTCTGCATCCATGATGGATGGTGTGAAAATTCCTTTGCCTTTAAGCCAAATCCCAGGTGGTGAAGGGATGCCTAACCCAGAACCACTCTTTAATGTCGGTATGGCATTGCGAGCCCAGCCAAGTCCAGTGTTGCCTTCTGTCCAAAAGAATCCACAAGCACCGTTGTCCTGTTGATCTCCGAGGGGAGCTTCGTCACCTAGCAGCACGCGCCTCGCATTACCAGAACGGGAAGCTATTAATATTACTCTCCGCCGACGTTGAGGGATTCCGAACGACCTGGCATCTACAACGCGATATGCCCAGCTGAATCCCAATTCTGCCAATTCCTCAGTAATGACCTTGATGGCCTTTCCGCCATTAAGCTGGAGCATGAATGGGACGTTCTCGAAAACAACCCAGCTTGGTTTCGGCCCTCGCTTCAAGAGCCTGAAAACTTCCCAGATAAGTCCGGAATGCGATCCTTCGATTCCAGCAGTTTTCCCCGCAGCACTGAGATCTTGGCATGGGAAGCCTGCGCACAAGACATCGACTTTGGGGAGCTTCGGGAGATCTCGAATGTCCGAGTGGAGCTTGACTTCGGGAAATCTGGTGTCAAGGACGCGACGAGCGTTCTCGTCGATTTCGCACATGAGGATTGGTCGAAAACCGGCCGTCTTAAACCCAAGCTCAAAGCCACCGATCCCAGCGAATAATCCGACGAATGTGAGATTCTTCAGCTCACCACCCGTCGGAACTGTTGGCATGGAGGCAAATATAACCTCTGGGCGTTACGTTGAGTAGGATTTTCTTTCACTCGGCTTATCAACTCGCCGCGGATTGGTTCAGCTGGACACTTTATTTCGCCTAGGGTGTGGGTAACAATCTGCCGTGAACGCAGCAGTCAAGGCGACAGGTTAGCGCTTCATCATAGTGTTCGGTTAATGGAGAGGCTTTTCCCTATAGTGAATCCCCAAACGCTTACTTAGATTTTCCAGTACATCCAGCTTCGAATCGACACTCGACGTTCGTTGATCGAACTCAAGTTCAATGTTAATTCGCGCATTATGAGGCCGTATTTCAGCAGCCGCCAAAAAATGTACGAGATCTTTCCAATTGTCGTCGGCGAGCTCGCCCATGATTGTAATGGTGCGCTCGCGGAAGCCTGAACCAACCGATTCAGTTTGAACTCCGCCGAAGCCTCTGGCATGGACTGGCTGAATTGCTTTTCCAAGCAGTAGAAATTCCGGAATATCGGGAGGCATCACCTCCACGAATCTCTCCGCGCCATGGCATCGCAAGTCTTCACGTAACTCCATCAGAAGTCTGCCAAGGACGTTGTAACCGCTGAGCTGCTCACCAGTGACCTTCGCTCCCCAAAACCGATCCTTTTTCGATTCTTCGACAATTGGTCGAGTTCCGGTAGCTAGAAGCAATTTCCCGAATGTGCTCAGATTCTGAGCTAGTTTTACCCGGATACACCACCTCATGACTTTGACACGGATCTGATCCCAATCTGCTCGAGTTAAGTGCCGAAAAGGCTTGCTCCGCATTTTTGCAGTCATTGGACTACGCTGACCAAGAATCAGTCTCTGAACATCGACCGATGTTGGAAATCTGCAGCACTGGTAAAGAGCCTCCGACGTAAAAATGCGTACGCCATTTACCAACAATGGAAATCCGGGTGCCATATTTGAGAGTCCACCAAACGCTTCGTCGGTTTTTCGGAAAACGATGCTCTCAGGTATGGAATATGTTCGTTCCTGCTCTTGGTTCATCAGTTTATCTTCCGCTCCACAAGCGGAAACCATGGGTCGCCAACCCACAGCGCGAGGGGGGCGTTGTTTGGGCAGTTGCGGTAGGAGACAAAGAACGATCCGAACCCCAGCTTGTTTTGGGAGTTAGTCGTCGTGTAACCAAGCGGTCTGTGCATAACTTTGAGGTATGGACACCGTTCCCGGATCTGCAGTCCGGCTTTCCAGAACACACGCTCAATCAGGTCACGCCGGTCTTCACTCGAAAACAAGGAGCTGGTGTTCGGTACGTTCGGTCTGAGAAGAGCCGGTGGCTTACCATCCCCGAATTGCTCAAGGAATTGCTGGCTGGCGTCGTCGTTCGGATATTCCTTGAGACGCAGCACATCTGTTTCGGCACCAGAGGTGCTGTAATTCTGGTAATTGACGGAACGCCAAATGGAGTACCGCAGCTGCTTACCGTGTTCCTGAATGATGGCAGGCAGCTTTTTATTAATGTTGTATTCGCCTGCGCTGTATACGGCCACTGCAGCTATATGCAAAACCGAATTTTCTGCGGCACCGGGCAGCCAGTCGCTAACATCCCCTATAACGTGTGTACCAGTGAAGATTGCATCGTCCAAGTAAATTGGCGGACCCTTCGCTTCATCCGAATTCTTGATTTTGATTCCAAACTTCTTCTCAATGATTTCGGCTAGAAGTTGCCGTAATTCCTGTTGGCTGTGCCCACGTTGCTGAATGTTCAAGACGTTAGCGTCTTTCCAAAATTTCGCTGGATCCTTTCCAACCAAGGCTTCGGTTTGAGCTAAGCCCGAGAGAAATGACTTGACTCGCTTTTTTGAAAAATAGGTCTTGGAAAGAACATGGTGAACTTCTTCGAGGAATGTGAGTTTGGTGGCCTCATCTTCGTCGAACTGGCAAAGCCAGCGCTCTACGGAATCCGGGGTTTGTGGCTCAACTTCTCCTACCCGATAGTCTCTAATCACTTCGCAAATTGCAGAAAGGATCTCTTGCTTTTTGCTTTTCTTGCCGAGAGCCACTGCGGACTGCCCTCCGAAATAAGGAAATGCGTATTACTATTCTCTCATCAGTCCTATTCTTGGAAAAAGCGATTGCAAAATTCGCGAAACCACGAACATGATCTATTCGCAATTTTTGGGACCGATGGAACCTATTCCTACGGGAAGGAAACGTCCATCTCTGCCCGATATTTTCCGTTCAGAGTATCGGACTGAGAACCATCCGGCCGTACGCGATGAACGCCATGAGGAGGCCCAGCACG
>JAFAUE010000358.1 GCA_019243475.1 Acidobacteriota bacterium
GCAGTCAGCTGTCGGCGATCAGCTAAAGCTTGTTGAGTTTGACTTTCCCTCCTGACTCTCGTCCTCCTTCAATAATTCGCGTCAGATTTTCGATTGCTACACTGAACTCATGTCTCGACCCACGTGGGCCGAAGTCTCCCTTTCCGCGCTCCGGCACAACTTTGGACTGATTCGCGACTTCGTGGCCCCCCATGCCACGGTTTGCGCGGTCGTGAAGTGCGACGCCTACGGACATGGCGCGGTACCGTGCGCGCAGTCGTTGGAAGAAGCCGGAGCGAAATGGTTGGGGGTGACTTCCACCGAGGAAGGTGTCGAACTGCGCCGAGCCGGAATGCGCGCTCGCATCCTGTTGATGAGCGGCATGTGGCAGGGAGAGGGTGAGGCTGTGGTTGAGCACAATCTCACCCCTGCGGTGTGGAGTGCGGAACATCTTGCAGAACTCAACCGCGCGGCAGAAAAGCTCGGCAAGAAGGCGTTTCCGGTTCACCTCGAAGTCGATACCGGAATGGCCCGCCAAGGCGTGCCGCTTTCCGGCCTGCCGAAACTCCTTGAAGCCACAAGGCGAGCAAAGTCGCTGTGCCTTGAGGGGATGCATTCGCATTTGGCCTCCGCCGAAGTGGTGGACGCCGCGGACGTCCAGGAACAGCTCGCGGCCTACGAGCGCGCGCTCGCGCAACTGGCGGCTGACGGGGTTCGTCCGGCATGCCTGCACATCGCCAACAGCGCGGGACTGGTCGCGCATATGCGCTCGTGGCGGTTCTCCTCCCAGATTGGGAATGTGCCGGAGGTGCTGGTGCGGCCGGGAATCTGCCTCTACGGTTACTTCCTGCCGTTTGTCTCAGGGAGCGGCGACCCAGTTCGGGAATTGCCGGTAACGCCGGTGCTCTCCTGGAAGACCCGCATAATCGACCTGCGCAAGGTCGCGGCCGGACAGGGCATTGGATATAGTCGCGCCTACGTCACTAAGGCTCCGGCAACGATCGCGACGTTAGCCGTCGGCTATGGGGATGGACTCAGTCGCCGTCTGTCTTCCCGCGGTCGAGTGCTCCTGCGCGGAGAGTTTGCGCCCATTGTCGGCAACGTATCGATGGACGTGACTACGATCGACGTCAGCACCATTGCGGGAGCCGAGGTGGGCGACGAAGTGGTACTCATCGGTGAGCAAGCGGGGCGGAGATTGACAGCCTGCGATATGGCCAGACTCACCGGAAGCATTCCCTATGAAGTACTGTGCAACGTTAGTAAGCGAGTGCCGCGCCAGTACTCCTAGTGATCATACGGCGATTTCCAAATCGGATTACCGACGATGGAAGTTGCTCTGCCCTTCCTTTGTGTCCTCTGTGGTTTAGAACGCATTAGCGCACGGCCGTCTTCTAGGACCCTGTCATCCTGAGTCCGCCTCAGGCGGGCGAAGGATCTCTGAGGACGTGCGCGACTTGAATGCTGGTGGTGAGTCCTTCACCAAAGGCCGCAATTTTTGGTGTGAGATTCACTACCCGCATGTACCTCTAATGCACTGCGAGAGATCCTTCCTCCTCTCTCCCGCGCTGCGCTTGCTCGCTCGTCGTCAGGATGACAGGGCTGGAGTTCTCCTCAGGCGATTGACTTACCGACGCGAATTCAAAGACGCATAACACAGAGGACACCAAGTGCCAGGGAGGATTTGGAATCTGCTCTGTGCTTCGTTGTGTCCTCTGCGTTTGAAGGCATTTGCGCCGATTCACCGCTTGACATAAGATTATACTTATATTAGTGTTTACTTATGACGACAAACCTCGACGTGGCCTTCTCGGCGTTGTCGGACGGTACTCGACGGGCCATTTTGGCTCGACTGGCCCAAGGCGAAGCCACGGTGATGGAGCTGGCAGAGCCCTTCGAGATGACGCAGCCTGCGATTTCGCAGCACCTCAAGGTGCTCGAAGAAGCGGGATTGATTACCAGCCGCGTCGAGGGAGCTCGGCGACCGCGGCGCTTATCAAAAGCGGGTATCGATGCGCTGGATCAATGGCTCGCGATGCTGCGCAAAGCGCTCGAGCAGAACTACAGCCGGCTGGACGAGGTCCTTGCCGAAATGGAACCCAAGAGAACAAAGAAAACCAAGAAAAAAGGAGAAACGCGATGAGCAAGATGAGTCTGAAGACCGAAGGAGAGACGCACGTAGTCGTCACGCGCCACTTTGCTGCTTCGCCGGAAGCCGTTTACCGCGCGCACACCGAACCGAAGCTTGTCCAGAAGTGGATGCTCGGCCCCGAGGGATGGACGATGCCGGTCTGCATCAGCGAAGTTCGCCCCGGCGGCAAGATTCGCTATGAATGGTCAAATGGCAAAGGCGGTGGATTCCATCTGACCGGCGAATATCTCGAGCTCGAACCGTATCGCCGGATCGTTCACGTCGAACGCATGCATCTTCCCGATCCCACGCCGGACAATCACATCGAAACCCGCTTCGACGCCGACGGTTCCGGCACTTTCATGACGATGCGAATGACGCTGCCGGATGCGCAGACGCGCGCAGCCATGCTGGCCAGCGGAATGGAGAGCGGCATGGAAGCGAGCTATGTCCGTCTTGACGAACTCATTCAAGAGCCGGTAACGGCAGGCAGTCGTTGAATCGATCGGGAGAATTAGCACTGCAGGGATTCGAAGACCAGGACGCCGGCTGGAAGCGGATGGTTCGGCGTTCCTGGTATCCCTGCGTTGCGTGACGATGCGCGCGCGGCACTCACACAATCGCCAAAAGACGCATCAATTCACTTAGCTCCGGCATCGAGCAGCGCCAACGTCCCCAGCATCACATCTCCTGAAATTTCCAGGCTTTTGGGACTGAGCTTATCCAGCGTGTCTTCCGGAGTGTGGTGGAAGCTGTTGTTGTAGCCGTAGTCGAGGTCGATGAAGTCCATTACGGGAATACCGATTCTGGCGAAGGGCAGGTGGTCGTCCTGGATTTCCGTGTCGCGCGCGTACAGGTGCGATTGATAGCCGTAGTGCTCGGCGGCTGCGTAGGCGATCGCCTGCAGGCGTGCAGACGAGTTGTGATCGCGCTCCAGGTTGAGATCGGCGTCGCCGATCATGTCGGCCAGAAGTACGGCTTTGATCTGCTTTGCTGTGCCCTCCTGCTGCCACTTCTGGGCGAGGTGGGTGGTGCCGTAGAGGCTGTCATTGGCCCACTCGCGCTGCATGGCCTCTTCGCCGTCGTCGAACACCAGCCATACGCTGTATCCGTCCATGGGACCGTTCTTTACCTGCGCGCGCAGCAGGCGGGCGAATTCCAGCAACAGGCCGGTGGACGAGCCGCCGTCGTTGGCCCCGACAAACGTCTTAGGCAGCCAGATGTTGGTTTCATAATGGGAGAGAAAAACGACTATGCCAGGGTTCTTGCCGGGATATTTCGCGATGATGTTATGGACGGGAAATTTGCCGGTGGGCGTGTCCTGAGTGAAGCTGTCGTCCTCTACCTGGTCGCCGCGCAAGTGCGCATGAATGTAATCCTCGGCTCTCTTGTGGCCGGCGCTGCCCAGCGGCCGCGAGCCGGTTGCGACAAATTGCTTCACGAACTCCCAGGCGCGCTGCGGATCCACTTTGAGCGCCGCGTTCATCGCGCCATCGATCTGCTGCGGCGTCAGCCCGATGTCCGAAGCGCTGTCGGGCGCGGTGCTTTGGACTTCCGACGCGTGTGCTGCCGGTTTCGAACTGTTGCAGGCGAGGAACGCGAGCACAGCGCAAAAGATAAACAGCCGAACTAGCTTCATGTCGAAATTCCCGACGCAATTTGAAGAGCCGGACGCGTCGTTGGCAACGTATTCGCGGTTCTGAGCAGCGCTACAAACCAATCCTTACTCAGCTCTCCAATAACTCTTTTTTCAACCACTCAGAACATAAACGAGGCAGGATCTCTTCCTGCTAACTCTTGGCTCTTGCCGCTCGTCTCGCCGGATGTACGAGATAGGCTACGCCGATGCTCACAACATACAGTGCGACCATGGGGGCGGCAAATATGCACATATTCAGGATGTCGGTCGTAGGCGTCACGATGGCCGCGATGGTGAAGATGATCAGGATCGAGTAACGGAGATTGCGCCAGAGCCATCCCGCAGTGACGATACCCATCAGTGCGAGGAAAAATACCAAAATGGGCAATTCGAAAATGATGCCCATGCCGACGATCAGGGTGAGAAACAGGTCGGTGTATTCGCCGATGGTGATCATCGGCTTGAACTGCGAGCTGTAGCTGACGAGAAAATCCAGCGCCGCGGGAAACGCCATTTTGTATGCGAACGCCCCGCCGGATATAAAGAGCCCGACCGTCGCAACCATAAAGGGCACGACATATCGTTTTTCATGGCGATAGAGCCCCGGCGAAATGAACAGCCAAACCTGATACAGCACCAACGGTGACGCGACAAAGATGCCGCCGATCAGCGCCATCTTCAGGTACATGTTGAAGGGATCGGTCGGGTTGGTATAGACGAGTTGCGTGTCGAGGTGATGATTGCGCAGCGCGAACGTGATTGGGCGCTGCATGAGCTCGTAAATCTGCTCATGAAACCAATAGCAGACACAGAAACCGGCGCCGATGAAGACGACCGACCAGATAATCCGGCGGCGCAGCTCTTCGAGGTGCTCGAGCAGCGACATGCCGGGTAGCTCCGCCCGGCTTACCACTTCGCTGCG
>JAFAUE010000229.1 GCA_019243475.1 Acidobacteriota bacterium
AGAGCGTGGAAGAGTTCGAGGCGATTAACCGCAGCCATATGGAAGCGTTCAAGGACACGATCACGGCTTACGGATGGTTTTACCCGATCGTGGAATTCCTGGCCACCGTGGCGCTCGCGATGCTGCTGGCGTATGGAGGATTCCGCATCCGAGGCGGCGCTTTGTCGGTCGGTATTCTGGTGGCGTTCTTCCAGTACGGGCTTCGGTTCTTCCGTCCGATTCAGGACCTCAGCGAGAAATACAACATCCTGCAATCGGCAATGGCGTCGAGCGAGCGAATCTTCAAGTTGCTCGACACGCCGGTTGAAATTGCGACTCCCGCTATTTCACGCCGCGTCGAGGGCGAGGGACGAATCGAATTTCGCAATGTCTGGTTCGCGTATACCAGCGCGGGAGCCCGAATTCAGAGTGCAAATGGCACTCCTGGCGATGGAACGAGCGCGGCTGCCGATCGAGCTCGCTTTAGTTCAACCCGAAATCCAGAGCCCGATTGGGTTCTGCGCGACGTGTCATTCTCAATCGAACCGGGGCAGACAATCGCCATCGTTGGGCACACCGGCGCGGGCAAGACAACAATCATTTCGCTGCTGCTGCGCTTCTACGACATCCAGCGCGGCGCAATTCTTATGGATGGCGTCGACATCCGCGATATGGATCTCGGCGAACTCCGGCGGCGATACGGCGCCGTGCTGCAGGACCCGTTTCTCTTTTCGGGAACCATCGCGGCCAACATCCGGCTCGGCTCGAAATGGATTACGCCAGAGATGATCGAGCGAGCCGCGCAAGACGTAAACATCGCCGATTTCATCCGCACTCTGCCCAAGGGCTTCGAAGAACCGGTGCGGGAGCGGGGTAGCACGCTTTCCACGGGACAGAAGCAACTCATCTCCTTTGCCCGCGCCCTGGCGCACCAGCCGAAGATTCTCATCCTCGATGAAGCTACGTCCAGCGTGGATACGGAAACGGAGTTGCGTGTTCGCGAGGCCCTCGGCCGGATGGTCGAGGGACGAACATCAATCATCATTGCCCATCGGCTCTCGACCATACAGCGTGCCGACAAGATCATCGTCATGCATAAAGGCCAACTGCGCGAGATGGGCTCCCACCAAGAGCTACTCGCCAAACGCGGTATCTACTGGAAGCTGTACCAGTTGCAGTACAAAGACCAGGAAGTCCCGACTACGGGAAGCTTGATCGCCGGCGATGATTAGGTGGGACTTAGGCATTCAGCAGTTCTCATTCAGCCGGTCACCATGCAAGTTTTCAGTAAAGCAATCGTAACGGGGTTATCTCACGCTTCTAGCTCGGGGTACCTGCGGCCGGCAATGTGAGCAAGGGAAGCCGAGTGCGGGCGCCCACCATATTTTCGTGCTAACTACCCTCCTGCTTGCACGGTCTATTTCCCCGACAGGAGACTTTCCTATGTTTCGAATTGCGCCTCGAATCCTGCTGCTTGCCCTTGTGTTTTCCCTTCCAGTATTTGCAGGAAATCACGGCCTCAACATCAGCGTGGACAGCGATCAGCCAGTCACCTCTTGTGACCAGTTGCGTGTGCACACCTGGGACGGGCAGGAGATTGCCCGCTCCGAGGATCGCCTCACACTTCCGGCTACGTCTTCGACCGTTTCCGCGGAGGCTTCGCGCAATGGCGGAATCCATGTCTATGGATGGGACCGTCAGGATTTTGGCGTTCTGAACTGCAAGTTTGCCCAGTCCGACGATCGCGCTACGGCCGAACATAGACTGCAAGAAATCAAGATGTCGTTCGACAGTGGGCGGCTCATTGTGCGCGGTCCTGACGACGGCAACTGGGTGTCTTACCTCATCATTCAGGCTCCTCGCGCGAGCTCTCTTGCGCTGTCAGGAACGAACGGTCCGATCTCTGTAGCCGGCATTTCCGGCAAAGTAGATGTGCACGTAACAAACGGGCCTTTCTCCATCAAGAACTCCAGTGGAGAAATCAGCGCCGATGTCACCAACGGACCGATCAGCTACTCAGGCGACGCCGGCGATGTACACCTTCGCGCGGAGAATGGACCCATTTCCGTTCGCCTTGGGGGTACTTCCTGGAATGGGAAAGGAATGGAAGCGCGATCCACGAACGGTCCCCTGAGCGTCAAGGTGCCAAATAATTACCGCTCCGGCGTGTTGGTTGAGACGCGCGGATACTCGCCATTCCATTGCTCCGGCTGCGAGGGTGCGCGCAAAGAATTCGACGATCAGACGAAGAGCGTGCAGTTTGGGAGCGGCGAGCCCATTATTCGCAT
Source organism: Acidobacteriota bacterium (assembly GCA_019243475.1). GTDB lineage: Bacteria > Acidobacteriota > Terriglobia > Terriglobales > Acidobacteriaceae > Gp1-AA112. The sequence continues at coordinate 2,268 of JAFAUE010000229.1, forward strand.
GTCGACCGTGAATGGACCGGTGTCGATCAATAGCGAGGACATCGATTAACGAGCTATCAGCAGTCAGCTATCAGCGGTCGGCAACACCCAGGGATTGTCAAGGCTGAGTGCCGACTGCTGACTGCTGCTTTCCATTACAATCCCGGCATCCATGATTCCAGCCCGGCTTGCCCTGTTGCTGTGCATTGGCCTGCCTTTACTTGCCGCCGATGCTCCCTCAGACCTTCCTGATCAGGTACAGAGTGTCTATCCGAAAGTGGAACAGCTGTACGTTGACTTGCATCAGCATCCTGAGCTCTCGAACCACGAAACGGAAACCGCGGCCAAGCTGGCTTCCCAACTGCGTTCTCTCGGGTACGACGTGACTACGGGAGTCGGAGGAACCGGAGTAGTTGCCGTCATGAAGAACGGTTCCGGCCCGACTGTGATGCTGCGCACCGAACTGGACGCTCTACCGGTCGAGGAGAAGACCGCTTGGAGCTTTGCCAGTCACGTCCACACGAAAGACGACTCAGGCGCGGACGTCCCGGTCATGCACGCATGCGGGCACGACATCCACATGGCCGCTCTTGTGGGCACAGCAACGCTCATGGCGCGCGATAAGCAGGCGTGGCACGGCACACTGATGCTGGTCGGACAGCCGGCCGAAGAGCGCGCCAATGGAGCCGCGGCCATGCTCAAAGACGGACTATTCGCGCGATTCCCAAAACCGGACTTTGCATTTGCCATGCACGATGGCAACAACTTGCCGGCCGGCCAGGTCGGATTCACGCCAGGCTTCTCGCTCACCAGCGCCGACTCGGTGGACATCACCATCTACGGCAAAGGCGGACACGGAGCGACCCCGCAGAACACCGTTGATCCCATTGTCATCGCCGCGCGCACGGTCATGAGCCTGCAAACCATCGTCTCTCGCGAGATAAGCCCGCAGGATCCTGCGGTGATTACCGTGGGCTCGATACACGGCGGGACCAAGCACAACATCATCCCCGAAACGGTAAAGCTGCAGTTGACGGTCCGCGCCTACAAGCCGGAGGTGCGCAAGCACCTCCTCGACGCCATTGCACGCATCGCGCGCGCCGAGTCGGAAGCGGGCAATGCGCC
>JAFAUE010000305.1 GCA_019243475.1 Acidobacteriota bacterium
GAAAAAAGCGCCGCAGCGGCGATGAAGACGAATACCAGAAAGCTGCTCTCGCCCGCCTCATCCACCATATCGCGCCACGCTGCGAAATAATCGCTCGCCGAAAATGACGGCGCCACTTCAGCTGGATTGGCAATCGGGTTTGCCGTGTTCTGCATGAGCAACTGCCAAGAATAGCTGTGCTCGAAGTGATTGATGGCGAATACCACCCCAACGCTAGCGACCGCGAGTGCCGCATACATCGCGCGTTGCCGCGGGGAGTGAGCCCTCATAGCCAACCATGCCAGCAGCAAGAAGACAAAGATCACCTGATCGGTACGCGCCAACAGCGCAACCAGCAGCAGCGCTATGCCTACGAGCTGATATCGTCCCTCGATCAAGCAATAGACGCCGGCAGTTACGATGACGGCGGCAAACGCGTCTGGGGAACCGGTGCGCGCACCCATGAACATGACCGGCGCAAGCATCAACAGCGGAACACAGATTGCTGCTTCCCATTGTGGAACGTGCCGCTGCCGGGCCCAAACAAAGAGTACGAGACCAAGCAGAAAGAATGACAGCGCGGAAATGAGTCGGGTCGCTTGCACCCAGCCGAGGCCAAACCCGTGAAGCAACGCGAGACTGCGAATATAGAGAGGCCGGATGTTGTAGAAGCGAAGCTGTTGCGAGAAATGATCGGCGTTCCCAGCTACGTCGCGGCGAAAAGCCGAGCCTTCAGCGATGTCGCGATAGTCATACTGCGGCAAAACGTCGCGCAACGCTGCGTAAGCCTCTGACTGGATCGCCTTCGGATTGTGTTCATGCAGTGCTATCCCGGCGCCAACATAGGCTACGAGATCCCAATCGTAGTATGGAACCAAGTATGCGAGCAGCGCGAGTGCGGCAAGTAGGATTGCGAAGGTGAAGCGGGCCCAGGAAGCCGTAGCATCAGTCGCTACCGGACTATTGGTGGCGTGCATCGGCTACTGGAGACAAGACCGCCGCTCCTTCTGTTGACTCGCTGGAACTCAGCGTAACCGGCTGATTGGAAAACAACAGCTTGCCTCCAATCGCCGCCACCAGATGCAGTTCGCTTTTGGGAACGAGCTTCTCCACTTTCGCAAGCGCATCATCGTGAAGCGCAAGATAGTACCGCGCCGGTTCTGCCCAGAGTCGAGGGAAATCGCTGTCCGTGATAAACACCTTTGGCGCGTCGGGAGCATAGGAGCCGTAGGACAAGTTGACGTCGCGTCCGTCAAGCAGCAGTTCATGATCTTTGCCGTAGAAGAATAACGACGAGATTTCGTTGTGCTCCCCATAGACAATCAGTTCGCCCGGCGGAGAATGCTGCAGTACTTCTGCGATTGGCTTCGATGAAAGATATGGATCGAACACGATCAAGGCCAATCGGGCAGCCTGGAAGAAAATAACCATCATCGCTGCAATTGCGAAGAGCTTCTTTTCTCCGCGCAGCCACGTACCCACGGCTCCCACAAGGAATGCGATGCCGGCAATCACCAGCGGCAGGCGCAAGTAGGCAAACGCGCGGACCGTGAGATCGCCGATGTGTCCCATCGAAAGCGTGTACGCATCCGGATTCTGGGTGAGGGCGATCGAAATGTCTCCCGGAGTGGGAACGCCGCGCACCAGGACCAAAATGGCAATGATCGCCACTGCCGCGACTGCGGCGATTACTCCGACGATTCGCGCTCCAATGCGGATACGGGTTTCGCTACCGGCGATGGCACAACCGAACAGCAGCGCCAGCGCAGGATAGATCGGCATCGAGTAATACTCCTGCGTCGTGGAGAAGGTGAAGAACACCATCACGAATCCGGCCCAGCAAAGCGCCATCAGACGCGTACGGCCGGCACGGTCCACGGGCTTATAGCGCAGACGGAATAGCTGCGGCAGGTACACGCACCAGGGAAAGAGCCAGACTAAATTCAGCAGCCAAAAATAGAGACGCGGAACAGTGTTGTAGTCGTGCGGGTAGCGCTTGTTCAGGAAGCGTAGTACGTGCTCGTTCATGAAGTAGAACCAGAAGAATCCGCGATAGTGTCCTGGTTCTGAGTGCATGGTGAAATCGAAATATGGAGGATTGCGCACGGTCGCCAATATGTGCCAGGGAGCAGCGAGGGCGAGAAAGATCAGAAGGCCGCTAAACGGATGCAGTCGCCGCCAGGTGCTGCGATCAAACAGCCTGTGGGTGCAGACCAGGTAAACGAACGCGGCGCCTAAAGGAAAGACAATTCCAATGAGCCCCTTTAGCAATACGCCCGCCGCAAGTCCGGCAGCCAGCGTCCATGCCCAAAGGCGCGGACGGCGCTCATCCTCGTCGAGTGCGCGCAGGAATGCCCAAATCGAAACTGCAATCGCCAGCGTGAGGATCACGTCCGGGATAATGATTCTCGTGAAGAGAAAAAGTCCGATGCAGGTTGAGAGAAAAAGTCCCGCATAGAAGCCGGCCAACTCAGAGAAGGCCCACTTCCCAATTCGGAACACTAGCCAGCACAGGAGGATCGCGGCAAAGGCTCCGGGAAGCCGCGCGACCCAGTCGTGCACGCCCAGTACTTTGTACAGCAGAACAGTCGTCCAGTACTTCAACGGCGCCTTTTCCAGGAACAGCACGCCGTCCACTCGCGCGCTCACCCAGTCGCCCGAGGTGAGCATGTTGCGCGCCATCAGCGCCTGGGAAGCATCGACGTCGTCCATCAGCCATGGCGGGCTAATTGCCCCGGTCAGGAAGATAAGCGATGCAACCAGGACGACGATCCACTCGCCATAGCGCAGCCAGTGCGAGGAGACGGTGTCTGTGGGGCTGGGAGTGGGAGGAGCAGGGACCACAGACGTCGGCGCCTCCGCGCGGTCCTGGATGGTACTGCTGAAGCGGAGCAGAGGAAGTTTCGTCAATTCAGAATCGCCGCCTTGGGGTGACGTGGAGCGAAGGCGATTCTCTGCCGAATCAATTCAGCATGAGCGCGCGACAACGGATTAGTGCTGTCCCAGGCTAACAAATAGATGCTGTCCTCAAGCGCGGCAAAACACAGACACGACCTTCGCAAGAATCTATTTTACTCACAGACATGAAAGCCTTCGCGAGTGATCTTCACGTAGTTGTTCGTTTCGTATTTAAAATCGTTGCTTCATGGCTGCGCGGCTCTGGTTTGCTTGTCTGACAATTACGACAGCTGTGTTCTACAGCAGCGCGCAGAGCCCGCCGGCATCGCGATCGGCGCCGACTTTCTATAAGGATGTGCTTCCGATCCTGCAGCAGCATTGTCAAACCTGTCATCGACGCGGAGAGATTGCTCCAATGCCGCTGGAAAGTTATCTCGACGCGAAAAAATACGCGAAGCAAATCCAGCGCATGACTTCGAGCAAGGCGATGCCGCCATGGTTTGCCGACCCGCGTTTTGGGAAGTTTTCTAACGATCCATCGCTCACGGCCGAGCAGATCGCAACCATTGCCGCCTGGGTGGAGGCGAAGTCCCCCGAGGGAAACCCGGCCGATGCTCCCCCGCCTGCGCACTGGGCCCAGGGCTGGAACATTCCCAAACCGGACCTCGTGATTGAAATGCCGCAGCCGGTTTCGCTTCCCGCTCACGGCGACGTCGAGTACACCTACGAGATTGTGCCCACCGGATTCACCGAAGACAAATGGGTACAGGCGTCGGAGATTCGGCCGAGCAGCCGCGACCACGTGCACCACGCTGTGGTGTACATCCGTCCGCCAAATTCGAAGTGGTTGCGCAATGCGCCCGTGGGACGTCCGTTTACTGCGGCGGACATGACCAGCGAGCAAGACCTTCGCGACGCCCTGTTTACCGACAGTGACATGCTGCTGGTCTATGCACCGGGGAGTTCGCCGGACAACTGGCCGGAGGGAATGGCGAAGTGTATTCCTGCGGGTTCGGACCTGATCTTCCAAATGCACTACACCACCAACGGACATGCAGCGAAAGATCAAACCGCTGTCGGCATTGTTTTTTCCGGGCAGCCGCCCAGGCAGAGAGTCCTCACGCTGCAACTTGCCAATCACAGTTTTGTGATTCCACCGGGCGCTCCGGACTTTCGCGTCGAGGTTTTCGGCACGCTGCCGAACGACGCCACTCTGCTCAGCTTCTTTCCGCATATGCATCTGCGCGGCAAGCGTTTCGAATACGACGTCATTCATGCAGACGGAAGCATCGAGACCCTCTTGCGCGTGAATTACCACTTTCATTGGCAGATGAGCTACCGCCTTGCTGAGCCGCGTTTCCTTACGGCCGGGACAAAGTTGAAGGCAGTGGGCTGGTTCGACAACTCGCGCCACAATCCGCATAATCCCGATCCGGAACAGACCGTACGCTGGGGTCCTCAGACCTATGACGAAATGATGGTCGGCTTCTTCGATCTCGCGGTTCCGGCGAACGTGGACAAGTGGCAATATTTCGTGCGGCACTCACCTGCACGTTAAAGCAGAACGAGGAGCTTCCTTGCAAAACAGCGAACGACGCTACATCAACCTTCCTGACCGACGTCCCAACCTGCCTTTCAGCGATGCGGTTCAAGTCGGAGACACTGTTTTTGTTGCCGGCCGAATTGGCCTGCTGCCGGGCACAAACCGTGTCCCAGATGATCCCGCGGATGAGGCTCGCCTGATGCTCGATGGGGTTCAGGCTGTCCTGAAGCAAGCCGGCATGACGATGGCCGACCTGGTATATGTCCAAATCTTCTGCCCTGACGTGAGATTGTTCGATACCTTCAACTCCGTTTACCGCGGATATTTTTCGACGAACCTTCCGGCTCGCGCCTTCATCGGCTCTGGTTCGCTGCTCTTTGGAGCGCGGTTCGAGATCATCGGAACCGCGATTCGGTCGCGCTGAAGTGTGAGCAACGGATCAAAAGATCTTTTTTTGGCTCGATCCCATGATCTAAAGGACTTAGCCCGCGGGTCCCATCGAAGTCCCTATGGGATATCCCATCGAGATCCCTATGGGACCTGATGGGATATCCCATCAAGTCCCTGAGGGACCTGCATCGGACCCGGCGCACAATCCAGCCTTTAATCTCCGGTACGGCAATACCAATTTGGGATTTATCACGCACAAGCCTGTGCTGCCACAGTCACGGAGAATAGGCAAGAAAAAATTTCGTCAAAGCGGCAGGACTTGGATTGTGGGCTATGCGGCTTCCGAGCGTCCGAGTCGCTCGTCCACAAGTTGCTTGAGGCGCAAGGCATTGGCGGCGGCGTAGCCCGCCTGGTCATTGTCGAAATAGATGTAGCAGCCCTTGAGCTTTCCATTCCAGTTGGCGATGCGCTCAGCCCAGGCGCGCAGGACCCTGTCACTGTAGCTCCCTTGGTACTTGCCGCCCGGACCGTGCAGCCGGATGTAAGTCCAATCAGCGGTGATCTCAATCGGAGAATGGAACCCGGCGAGCTCATATACGCAAAACGCTGCGTTGTGCCTGCGCAGAAGCTCGTAAACCTCATCGACAAGCCATGAGGGCTCGCGAAATTCAAACGTGTAGCGATGATAGGTGGGCAGCGCAGTCAGAAATTCTTCCAGTCGCTCAAGATTGATGCGCCACTTTGGAGGCAATTGAAAGAGGATCGGTCCAAGCTTCTTGCCCAGAGCCTCAGCCCGAGGAAGGAAATTGTTGAGCGCGTTCTCCGGCTCTTTTAGTTTTTTGTTATG
>JAFAUE010000362.1 GCA_019243475.1 Acidobacteriota bacterium
ACGAAGGACACGACGGTTATGAAGGATGGCGCAAACGAACATTCACGTGCGTTCTAACTCAACCATAAAGCTGAACTTAATTACCTCTGTGTCCTTTGTGCCCTTCGTGTTCACCCCGGTTTTCCTCATTCCGCACAAGCCTCCACAACATTGCCCCGATAAGCGTCATTGATTTCGCAGCCAGTTGGCCCTACGGTCATTCGAGCGTTGAGGCTGGCGGTTAGCTGGTAGCCGGAAACTTTTTGGCCCAGGTTATCCACAAATTATTAACCTTCCGAATTCGGCCAAACTCAAAGGAAGCGCCCGGCGATGATTGAAAGGGAAGAGCTTAAGGGGCGGTGGCCAGCGCCACATTTAAGCTACAATATATAGCGTCTACCTATTGACAGGCACAATAGGCGGGAGTAACTTACGTTTCCGCCGACCAAAAACTACTGCTCGGCAAGGCCGGTAACCCTCCCCATAAAACGGTGATTCGCGCAGCGCACATTCGGCGATTCAAGCAGCTTAGTGGTGACTTTGAATCGGTTGTGTTCCGGCCTGAATCATCAATCCGTAGGCCCCATGGGCGATCAGAGGTGAGCGCCCGCACGACAGAAACCAGCAGACCGGGTTGCGGTGACCCGAGAGGATTGGGTGATCGGGTCATCCTGTGATCTGGAGTCAGTTCGCTTTCAGATAACCCGATGGCCCGATAGCCCGATCATCCGATTCCAGGAGCTCCCTATGGCGGAAGTGAGTACGCAAACGCAAGCGACGACGACCACGCAGTCTTCCTCAGCTTCCAGTCCCGCGAAGAAAGCGCCAGGCTTGCAGTTTCGCCGGTACTTCACCAAGACAGGCGCCTCGCCTTACGACCAGTTCCAGTGGGAGCTGCGCACGGCGTCGATCACCGATGCGCAGGGCAAGACGATCTTCGAGCAGAAGAATGTTGAGGTTCCGAAAGACTGGTCGATGACGGCGACCAACATTGTCGCCAGCAAGTACCTGCACGGCACGCTGGGTACTGCGGAGCGCGAGAGCGGTGTGCGCGCTCTGGTGAGCCGCGTTGCGGAGAGCATTCGCGATTGGGGACTCAAAGGCGGGTACTTCGCCGCCAAGGCCGATGCCGAGAGCTTCCACGACGAGCTGGTGTACATCCTGCTCGATCAGCGCGCGGCCTTTAACTCGCCGGTATGGTTTAACGTGGGATGCGACCGCCTGGAGCCGAACTCCGACGCGCAGAACTGGCACTGGAATCCCGAAAAGGGAAATGTTCAGTTTGGCGTAACCGGCTATCGCAATCCGCAGTGCTCGGCATGCTTCATCAACTCGGTAAAAGACTCGCTTGATTCCATCCTCACACTGGCCAAGACCGAAGGCATGCTCTTCAAGTGGGGATCGGGAACGGGCACGAATCTATCCTCGCTGCGTTCCTCGACGGAACAATTGTCGGGCGGCGGCACGGCTTCAGGACCGCTGAGCTTCATGCGTGGATTCGACGCGTTTGCCGGCGTGATCAAGTCCGGCGGTAAGACGCGCCGCGCGGCCAAGATGGTGATCCTCAACGTCGATCATCCTGACATCGACGAGTTCATCGCCTGCAAGATGGAGGAGGAAGCCAAAGCCTGGGCCTTGATTCGCGAAGGCTACGACGGCACCACGCCCGACTCGCCTGCTTACTCTTCGATTTTCTTTCAAAATGCCAACAACTCGGTGCGCGTAACCGACGAGTTCATGAACGCCGCCATCAACGACGAAAACTTCTTCACTCGCAGCGTGAAGGACAAGAAACCGTTCAAATCGCACAAAGCCAAGGAGCTGCTGCGCAAGATCGCGGAAGCTACCTACTACTGCGGCGATCCGGGCATGCAGTACGACACCACCATCAACAAGTGGCACACGTCGAAGAACACTGCGCGCATCAACGCGTCGAATCCGTGCTCCGAGTACATGTTCCTCGACGATTCGGCCTGCAACCTGGCCAGCATCAACCTGCTGAAGTTCTATACCAACAACACCTTCGACATCGAAGCCTACAAGTTCGCTTGCGATGTGATGATCACAGCGCAGGAGATCCTGGTCGATAACTCGGGGTATCCCACTGAATCGATCGCGCGTAACTCGCACGACTATCGCCCGCTCGGTCTGGGATACGCCAATCTTGGCGCGCTGCTCATGGCTGCCGGCCTGCCCTACGATTCCGATTCGGGACGCGACTATGCCGCTTGTCTCACGGCAATCATGTGCGGTGAGGCGTATTACCAGTCGTCGCGCGTGGCAGAGCTCTGCACTCCGCTCCAGCCGGCGACTCCGTTGACGGAGCAGGCGCAGATTACCGGAGCAGCCTGCCCTGGCTTTTACGTAAACCGCGAGCCGTTCCTCGATGTGATCCGCATGCATCGCGCCTCGGTTAACAACATCGGAACGTCGATCAAGGCAGCCAGCGCAGACAAGCAGCTGCCGAAGCTGATCGAGGCCAGCAAGGAAGTTTGGGACTCGGCGCTGGCGCACGGCGAGACCTATGGCTATCGCAACTCCCAGGTCACGGTGCTTGCCCCTACCGGAACCATCGGCTTCATGATGGATTGCGACACCACCGGCATCGAGCCTGACTTGGCGCTGGTGAAATACAAGAAGCTGGTCGGCGGCGGCATGATTAAGATCGTCAACAACACCGTCCCCACAGCCCTCTTCAAGCTTGGCTATTCCAGCGAGCAGGCCAATGCCATCGTCAGCTACATCGACGCGACCGGCACGATCGAGGGAGCGCCTGGGCTTAAAGAAGAGCACCTGCCGGTCTTCGATTGCAGCTTCAAGCCGGCCAAGGGAACCCGCGCCATTCACTACATGGGCCACATCAAGATGATGGCCGCCACCCAGCCTTTCATCTCCGGCGCGATTTCCAAAACGGTAAACCTGCCCAACGATGCCACGATCGACGACATCGCCGAAGCCTACATCGAAGCCTGGCGCGAGGGACTCAAGGCGGTAGCCATCTATCGCGACGGCTCCAAGGGTTCGCAGCCGCTCAACGTCTCCGACGGAAATAAAGCAAAGTCTGCGACCGGCTCACCGGCAACGAGCAGCCAGCAGCCGGCCGCAATTGCGGCAGCGCCGGTAGCTGAGGTCCAGGACCAGAACGCACCGCCGCGCGCGGTTCGCCATCGCCTGCCCGAAGAGCGCGCCTCGCTCACGCACAAGTTCAATATCGCGGGACACGAGGGCTACATCACGGTGGGTCTCTATCCCAACGGACAGCCGGGCGAGATATTCATCAAGATGGCCAAGGAAGGCTCAACCGTATCGGGCCTGATGGAC
>JAFAUE010000490.1 GCA_019243475.1 Acidobacteriota bacterium
GGCTGGCTGACTTGTTTGGCTGCGTCTTTATCCTGGCCCGTCGGCGTCATTGCTGATTTCTCCTTGAATTCCGCATGGACAAGTCGCCCCATACGGCTTCGAACCATCGATGAGTCGGCAAGGGCAATCGCCGAGAAGCCTGACCCAATTCTTCCGTACCCCGAGTTACATGCTTGGATGGAGCCAACGCGAACGTGTGTTGCGCGCCGTTCCCGTGATGTTGCTGCTCAACCGAGCCCGCAACATGCCCGGATAATACACCCGCTTTCCCAGGGCGCTTTGCTGAAGCGGAGTACACTTTTAGGTACTGAAGTGCATCCGACTGTTAGGAAGCTACTTACACATTGACTGGGAGCGCCTGCGGAGGAAAGATGCCGACCAATCCAGCTTCAAAAGTCATACCTATCACCGAGCATGGAGCTCTGGTTTCGGTTTTTGACACGATCGATGAGACTGAGGCGCTTGTTGTTCAGGGCCTGTTGGAAAGTAACGGAATCGAGACCCTGTTGACCAATCTTGACGCACCTCAGGATGTCCTGCCGGGAGTGGGTGGCGTCGTGATTCGCGTTCGCCCGGACGACGCCGACGAAGCGCGCCAAATCATCGAGAGCCAGCGCAATGCCCCGCTTTCGGAGGAGGACTCCACGGGTCTCGAAAGTTGATGACTTCGCGTTCACGGCCCCAGTGGACTGCCTCCATTCGCGTTCCATCCAGGTAAAAGCTAAGCGCGCCTTCCAGATCTGTACGGAAGATGCACCCGCCTGCCTGGCTGATTCGCTGTAAGACCTGAGCCGTGGGGTGACCGTAGCGATTCAGTCGGCCTACTGAGATCACTGCGAATTGCGGCTTGCCGTGCGACAGCAGTTCCGGAATCGACGAGGTGGAGCTGCCATGGTGTGCCACTTTCAAGAGATTAATTGGGCCGACGTCCAGCGCGATCCTGCGCTCGGTCTTTTTCTCGGCGTCGCCCTCCAGCAAAGCGGAAGTCTTTCCGAAGCTGACGCGGAGCACCATGGAGTCATCATTGTCGCGCTGCGTTGAGGGATTTACATCGAGGGCCGGAGCTAAGACATCGAACTTTGCGCCTCCGAACTCGAAACTCTCGCCGGCGACACGAGTGCGCATTTTCATTCTTGCGGCTCGCGACTGGTTGATCAAAGAGTTTAGTGCGAATGTCGAAGGTCCCGGGGAAATCCAGAGTTCACCTGGGTGAAAGTTCTTCAACACCGCGCTCAGTCCCCCGATGTGATCGCCATGCGCATGGCTCAACGCCACCGCGTCAATATGGGAGAACCCGCGGGCCCATAAGTAGGGCGAGACGACATCCTCTCCAATGTCGAAACCGGATGTATTGGCGCCGAGCGTCCCGCCACCGTCCACTAGGAGCGTCTTGCCGTCGGGCAGGACGACGAGCAGGGAATCACCTTGTCCGACGTCTATCGCTGTGATCTCCAGCTGACCGGGCAGTGTGTCAGGATGTCGCGCGTTTACCAGCAACAAAGCCCCGATTCCCAAAGCGGTCAGCGCGCATAGCGACAGCCGAGGTGCTCTTTTCGCGAAACTAATGCAAGCTACAAGCGCCGCCATGCAGAAGGCTACGGTCCACGCTGGCGGATCGGGCACGCGCCACTCCGCTCCGCGCAGATGCGCAAACGTGAATACACCTGCCTGCGTAGCGTGCAGCAAGATTGCGGTGAAGCACTTGCCCGGCCATGCCAGCCATGCTGCGCCGTAGCTGAGCAGCGTTGTCGCCATCGCAGTCGGCAGAAGAACGCTGACGAGCGGCACGACGACCAGGTTTGCGGGCAGGGCCAAAGTAGTCGCACGATGAAAGTACACCGCCATCGGCGCCGCTAATGCCACCTGCATGAGCGCCGAGACCAAGATCAGCTCCGCGGTGCGCAAAACTGCACGGAGGCCCCCTAGCAGCAGTAACCGAGCGATCCAGCGCGGCAGCAGTTGCTCGAGCCGCCCCAGCATCATCCGCAGCATGACGCGGAGCTGCGCCTGCCTCGCCTCGAGATGCAGGTCGTAACCCAAAGCGTCAAGCTGGTAGAGCGCGGCCCGGCGTGGTCTTGTACTGCGCTCCAAAATGGGAATCGCGATGCCGGCGATCGTCAACACAGCAATAAATGTCATTTGAAAGCCGGCATCGAATAGAGAGCGGCTATCGGCGGCTAGAACCACGAGCCCGGCAATCCCTACCGCATTCAGGGCATTCCGTTCCCGGTAAAAGAGTCGCGCGAGCAAGTAGGCTGCGCACATGAGCGCGGCGCGCTGCACCGGAGCGCCGAGATCCGTCACTGAAATATAAGCCGCCAGGCCCAGCGCACTGAGCAATGTCGCGACCGTTTCGGGAAGTCGTATCGCCCTCAGAAGTAGGAATATGGTGAAGCCGAGAACCGCGACCGCCATTCCCGACACCACCAGCAGGTGATACGAACCGGTACGCTGAAAATCAATCTTGGCTTGTTCGTCCAGAAGAGATCGCTCTCCCAGCAGCATGGCGGCAAGAAGGGCTGTATCGCTTCGCGTGATGGCAAAAACTCCCGACTGGTTGGAGGACTGCAGCCCGAGAACGTGCTGAAGCAGGCTGCGTCTCACGCGATCGCGGGTCCTGCCTGCAAGACTTCCACCTGTTCCGGGAAGAACTTCCAAGCCTCCAGGACTAGCGCTTAG
>JAFAUE010000205.1 GCA_019243475.1 Acidobacteriota bacterium
GGTACGACTACATTCCGCTGGGCGACGGACGCGTGGGCATCGTTCTGGCCGACGTCTCGGGCAAAGGCATGCCCGCCGCGCTGCTGATGAGCGCGGTGCGCTCCATCGTGCGGTTTCTGGCGCCCAGCTCCGCCGGACCGGGCGAAGTGCTCGGCCGCCTCAATCGCATGCTGCTCAACGATTTTCCCCGCGGGCATTACGTCACCATGATTTATGCAGTGCTCGATCCCGCCAGTCGCAAGCTGACGTTCTCCAGCGCCGGACATCCTGCGCCCCTGCTCTGCCACGACAGCGACGTCCGTCCGCTGCATTCCGATTCGGGAACGCCGCTCGGCCTGCTGCCTGGCGACTTCAGCGAGCACACGGTGAAGCTCTGCCACGATTTCCGCCTGCTCTTCTACACCGACGGCATCTCCGAAGCGCTCAACCACAACGACGAAGAATTCGGCGCCGAGCGCGTAACCAACTTAGTCCGCCAACACCACTGCGTGACCTCATCGCTCATGCAGGCGGTGAAAGAGTTCCGCGGCAACTGCGCGCAGAAAGACGATGCCACCGTGGTAGTGCTGCGCAGCAAAAGCTAGGGAACAGGTTACAGGGGACAGGGCACAGGGATGCCAGGCGGAACCGTTCCCGGTAGGGAATGGGTGAGCGTGACTCGATCAGTGCTCGGGCTTCGCAACTGATCCACGGCTAAGCCGCTTCCGTTGCTCCGGAGCGACGCTTCGTTGCCTCATGTTTTGCTTCTTTCCCCGCTACTCCTCCCTATCCTACAGTGTGGTATAGTCTTACTTGCTCTTCATCGAGTTCAAAGTGTTTACTGACCGGCTGCACCGGCTCGCGAGAGAGCATGCGGACCGCGTGTTACTGGCGATTCAGGATGATCTGTTGCGAAATCCACAACGCGGAACGATGGTTCCCGGCTTGGCAGGCGTGCGAAAGGCTCGCGTCGAAAATCCAGTGCGAGGAAAAGGAAAGCGCGGTGGATTTCGGTACATGTACTACTTCTTTGAGCGGGATGAAGAGATATACCTGATGTTCATGTTCGACAAAGGAGAGCAGGAAGATTTGACTGCGAGCCAGAAGAGCGAACTGCGCCGCGCTATCGCAGCACTGAAGGAGGCTTAAGCGTGCCGAAGAGAGTGCACATATTCGACGATTTAATGGCTGGATTTCGCGATGCAATCGCCCTTAAAAAAGGGCGCAAAGCAGATCTTCGAGTTACCGCAGTCCCACGCGTCAAACCTATGAAGCCGCGAGAGATCAAAGGTATCCGACTTGCGCTCGGGGCCAGCCAGTCGCAGTTCGCCCAGGTTCTGAACGTGAGCCCGAAGGTCGTGCAGAGTTGGGAACAAGGTGCACGCCGGCCGACCAGTACCGCACTCAAACTCCTGAGTATCGCCAGAACAAATCCCCACATTCTGCTGCAGCAATAGCCGGGATCATAGCGTGGGCTGCATAGCTTCGTAGCTTCGAAGCTTCGCAGCTGGCAGCCGGTAGCTGCTTCGCTGCGTTAACATAATGATCGATGGCAAACCACAGGCAGCAGGCGCACCAACTTGTTGATCAACTTGAGGCCGGACAGCTTGCGGCCATCGTCCATCTGCTCCAAGTCATGACGAGCCCATTCCTGCGTTCGCTGTCGCTCGCCGATGTCGAAACTGACGATCTCACTCCGGAAACGGCGGCTGCGATCGAACGTTCGCGCAGCTCGCTGGCAAAAGGCGAGGGCATTTCGCATGATGAGATCCGCCGCGAGTTCGGTTTGGAAAAGTGAGTCCGGGAGATCTAGAGCGGCTCTCGATCTTGTGGTCTCCGCAGGCGCGACTTGATCTCCGCGCGATTGATCGCACAACCGAACCTGAGCTGCGAAGCTTCGCAGCCGGCAGCTGGAAGCCGGCAGCTGCTTCCCCCTGTCCCCTGTAACCTGTTCCCTGTCCCCTGCCCTCCCCACTAACCCTCTTCCTCCCGCGGAGTCTAACTACACATCTGCGCACGACGAGGGAGAACCCTGCTCATGCTCGATGTCCTCCGGCTGGACTTGCGATACACGCTGCGTATGCTGGCGCGCGACCGGGTTTTTACCGCCGTCGCTATCCTGATCCTTGCTCTTGGCATCGGCGCGAACATTGCAGTCTTCAGCGTGGTGAATACCATCCTGCTGCGTCCGCTTCCCTTCCCGAATCCGGAACGGCTGGTGTGGATTGCGCCGCCGCCGAGCAAGTGCGGATTCTCCTGCGAGACGTACTCTGCTGACGCCTTCGAAGAGCTGCGCGCGCAGAACCAGTCGCTCGAAGACGTTGCCGGATACTTCGGCTTCTCCGGTCCGGACAATTACCGGCTCACCGGACAAGGCGAGCCCCTGCCGGCTACGGGAATTATCGTTACGGGAAACTTCTTCCAGGTGCTGGGCGTGCAGCCGATGCTGGGACGCCTGTTTTCCCAGGATGAAACCCGCAAGAACGCGCATCCAGCCGTGCTGCTGAGCAACGCATTCTGGAAGCGCCGCTACCAGTCCAATCCGCGTCTTGTCGGCACCGACATCGATCTCGACGGCCATCCGACCACGGTCGTCGGCGTGCTCCCTGCCGGCTTCGATTTCGGTGCAGTCTTTGCTCCGGGCACGAAAGTCGATCTGTTCACGCCGGACGTCCTCGACGACATGCGCGACTGGGGCAATATCCTCGCGCTGGTCGGGCGGATGAAGCCGGGCGTGAGCGTGGGACAGGCGCAGGCCGATCTAAAGAGCGTCGCTCCGCACCTTTACTTCAACACCAAGTATCCGAACTCCAGCGGATTCTACAAAATTGTTCCTGTCCCGCTGAAGGAACATGTGAGCGGCAAGCTGCGGCGGTCGCTGATCATGTTGTGGTCGGCGGTCGGAGTGATTCTGCTCATCGTCTGCGTGAATCTCTCCAACCTTCTGCTGGCGCGCGCCGTAAGCCGCAGCAAAGAGATCGCGGTGCGCAGCGCGCTCGGCGCCGGACGCCTCCGCCTCGTCGCCCAACTGCTTACCGAGAGCCTGGTGCTGTCGATCGCCGGCGCCATTTTGGGACTGGTGCTGGCCTTTACCATTACCGTCTTCCTGGCTCATCAAGGATCGATTGCCCTGCCGCTGCTGGGCAGCGTGGGCATCGACGGCGCCGCTCTCGCCTGGACTCTGCTCATCGCAATCTCGGTCGCTGTGCTCTTCGGAGTGGTGCCCGGATTGAAGATGGCCCACGGCAATCTGCTCACATCGCTCAAAGACGGCGGACAGCGCAGCGGCGAAGGCCACGGCACCGAGCACACCCGGGCGGTCCTGGTGGTATCGGAGATCGCGCTTGCCTGCGTGCTCCTCGTAAGCGCCGGACTTCTGCTGCGCAGCTTCCTGCGCGTGCTCGACATCGATTTGGGATTCGAGCCGGCGCGCGCCGCTGCCATGAAAGTCGATTTCGACGAGAACATTAAGGGCGCTCAGCGCGGCGTGCTCTTCCGCCAGATTCAGAGCCAGGTAGAAGCCATTCCGGGAATCCAGGCTGCCGGCTTCGTCGATTACCTGCCGCTCGGCCAGAACCGCGCATGGGACACTCCCCGAGTCAAAGGCAAGACCTATCGTCCGGGCGAGCTGCCGGGCGCGCTCGTCTATGTGATTACCCCGGGATATCTGCGCGCCATGGGCATGCGCATCCGCGGGCGCGACTTCAGTTGGGAGGATTCCCCGACCACCGAGAACGTCATCATCCTCAACCAGAGCGCAGCCCGCGCGCTGTGGCCGGGAGAAGATCCCGTGGGCGTGATCGCGACGGCAAACGGAAAAGACTACCGCGTGATCGGAGTCATCGACGACGTGCACACCGCCACCGTCGAAGGCGACGCAGGATGGCAGGTTTACTATCCCTTTACCCAGGCCTCACCGAATGGCGCGCAGCTGGTGGTGCGCACCCAGCTTCCGCCGGCGACGTTGGCGGGCGCCGTCCTCAGCGCGCTGCGCGAACTCAATCCCAATCAGACCGCAACCGAATTCCAGCCG
>JAFAUE010000247.1 GCA_019243475.1 Acidobacteriota bacterium
TCGTGCATGGCATAGCCAAAAAGAGCAATAAACCCAAGCAGGGCGACAATCAATGCGCCAAAGCGAAAACTAGGGTTGGAAGTTTCCATTTGCGAGTGCTGTTCAATGAAGCGCGGAGCGTCTTCAGTCTGCTGCTGTTCCATAGATAAGACTCCACGGCTCGTCCGGCGAGCCCGCCACGGAAAGAGCAACTTCGATTCCAAGCGCATGACTTGCTAATTCGCTGATATTAAACGCCTTAGATCGACACCCAAGGGTTTTCGTCCAACCAGACATGTACTTTGGTGTGAGGCACTGCTGGAATTACACAGTATCGAGGTCTTCTACAGGTTGGGGCGCGCAAGAAGGCCCGTTGCCGGTAGCTGCCAGTTTCTAGAAGCCAACCCGCTTGCCCGCCTTCAGCGCATCCATCATTTTGGCCATTCGGGCCTGCTTAGTCTCTTCCTTCTTTGCTTCCTGAATCGCCCGTACCCATTCTTTCTTATGAGTGAAGGACAATGAATCCCAAGTTTTCTGCGCGGTTTTGTTCGTCGCGATGACCTTCTTGATGGCCGGAGGCACTTCGACGGTACGCTCCTCGCGATCACGTTCCATTACCACATCAACGGTGTCGCCTGCCTTACAGCTGCCGCCGGCGCGCATCTGCGCGTTTACTGCCATGAAGTGTCCATCGCCCATATTGCAAAGCGAACTGCGAAAGGCGAATCCATTGATCGTGCCGCGGACAGGAACCCGCGCTTTCGTGCCGAACGTGGTGGGAACGTCGAATGGCGGACGGAGCGCCGCGACCTGCGAGCCTGGCTGTCCTACCAGTTTCACTTTGAAACGAAATGGACCGTCACTCGATTGCACTGAAGCCTGCTTTGCCATGGGCGAGATTCTAAGCCAAAAATCTATAGGCTTAACTAAGTCTCAAGGCGAGCCGACGCCGTTCCGCTTATTCTCTGCCTGCCTGGTTTCGAGGCCGATTTTCTTAATCGCTGTCGCAAGCTCATCGGGAGAATGGATCTTGAAGCTCGTGCCGGCAAGCGCCTTGGTCAGATACTCAATGGTGTCAGGAAACTCGGCGCCTCGCACCCACGGCGGCATGTATTCGAGGTAAAAGAAAACTGGATTCGCGCCTGAAGGTTGAATCGCGTCGCGGGGGACCTTTTGAAAGAACCGCGTTTGCGGTCCAAGGAAGATTACGACTTCGGAACTGCCGGATTCGCCTTTTTCCTGTTTGGCAAGGTTGACCAATAATTCTGAGGTCCCTTGTGGATGCTGCAGGATTTGATAAGAAACTTTGGCCAGCTCCAGGCTTCTCATCGCGTAGTTTAGGTCCGGTATTGCAGACGGTTGGAAGTCATTGGTAGAAAAAACGACTTTCTGCTGCTCGAGGTTGAAGGCGACAAGCTTGACTGACTTGCAATCTATTTGCGCCAGGCTGGACGAGAGCGTAGTCAGCAGGAAGGCGCGGTCCCACGCTCGAAGTTTCGTCGCATAAGGATAGATCGGCGCGACATCGAGCAGCACGGTCACTCGGAACCCTGAATCACCATTCGAGGACGGGCCTTTCCAGGGGAGGGACGTCATGGACTCGACAGTGTTGGCCTTTATCGCCAGCGGAACATGGCGTTCACTGCGTTTTAGCGCGGGCGAAGCGTTCCAGGAGGTGCGATACATGCGGTTGCTGCGCTTGTCGACCACCAATACCTCGCAGCGGTAGTGACCCTCTCCCGCGGCAAATCCACCACTGAATTCAAAATTGTCCTTCATGCGCAGGATATTGGTTCGCGAACGAACAGCGTCAGAAGCGGCCGGTAACCGGTATGGCTCGCCCAACAGAACAGGACTCTGGCCTTCCGGCGTGATGCGGAGAAACACAAGGACGGTGCTCTCCTTGCCTTCGAATTCCCGAATCGGGCAGCGGACGACATATCCAGACTCAAATCGAAACGCGAAATCCAGGAACGGTTCTACCGGTTTTACGCGGCAATCCAGTGATGGAGCGATTAGCGCGGGCTCATCAAAGTATTTGCTTGCTAGTCTCTCGTCCGACGAACCGATCGACGACTGCCCCAAGGCGAGCGGCACCAGCGCAAACAGAAGCGGGACGAAAGTGAAACGGGCGGAGAACAGACACACTGCGTTGAAACCCTTGCATGTCAGCTTAGCCTGTATATGCGAGGAACGAAAGCTCAGGCAATCGTCCCTTCCCTGGCGAATGTCTGAGCCAGCAAACGGGTGTCATCGGAAATTAAAGCATCGACGCCACGATCCGCGAATTCCTGCATTTGCCGTTCGCGATTCACTGTCCACACGAGTACCTGCTTGGCGGCGTTATGCAGCTCGTCGATTAGACTCGGGGCGCAAAGACGCTTATAGAGCGCTACGGAGCGAATCGGCAGCGATTCCCATCGTCGAAGTTGGCGAAGGTTCTCACAAATGAGTCCCAATGGGATTCCCGGCGAAACATCGTTGACCGCGAGCAGCACGTCGGGCAGGAATGACGAGATGATAAAACGGTCGGGAGGGACGTCTTTCAGCGCGGCCAAGAACGCCGAGGCGTCTCCAGCTACTTTGACTTCGATGTCGAGATAAGCCCGGGGACTATATTTGCGGATAACATCGTCCGCGCACGGCAACTTCAAGTCAGCGAACGTACGGCGCTCGATTTTGCGTCTCTTGTGAAGCGCGTCGTGACAGATCACGCACCGCGCATCGCGGGTGTAGCGGACGTCGAATTCGAAACCATCACAGCCATGCTGCAGGGCAAGATCGAAGGCGGCAAGAGTGTTCTCAGGCGCATATTTTGAGGCGCCGCGATGACCCAGGAGGAGAGGCGACTTGCGACCGCCAGATCTTCGGCCCGGAGGAGAACTGTCCAATTTCGGCACGCTGAAAGGACCACCCGATATAAATGCCGGATCTTTTCAACCTTCCCAGACAAACGCATCAAAAATGCGCCGCGTGTGAAAACCTAATCGTTCGTACAAAGACACCGCATTGTGGTTGGCCTGCGTGACTGTAAGCGAGAGTTCCGTGAACTTGCGTTCGAGCAGACTTCGCAGACAGGCAGCGATCATGGCGCGCGCCAATCCTCGATTGCGATATTCCGGCAACAGGCAAACCTGGGTCACATGGCCGACATCTTCGCGCACACGCGAGCAGAGCAGCATGCCGACCATCGTGCGGGTGGCCGTATGGATTGCGGTAAAGGACGACGCTGGATCGAAGGTGCCGCATCCTGGAAAGCGAACGATGTTGTTGAGGAAGCGCAGAGAGCCTGCCGTGCTGCGATACTGATCGTTGATCTCCGAATCAACGTGACCTGCGTACGCTTGCATGATCACATTGGCGCCGGGCTGGAAATCCTGTTCCGCCCATGGTCGCAGTGAAAACCCCTTTATTTCAGGGGCGCGAAATCCCGGAACGGGACGCAGCGGCAGAGACATAAACAACCGGGGAAAACGGCGAAAACCGCGCCGCACGAAGGCTGCGACCGTGCTGCCGCTGTCGTGCAGGAGCAGCTGCGCTTCAATCCGGTGAATGCCGGGAGAATTTTGCAAGGTCTCGGCCACATGATTGAGCAGTCGCTCGCCTAATCCGTGATTGCTTTGGGCAGAGGTGAACATGTCGCCTACAACACCCTTGCTTCCTTCATAGACGAAGAAGGAATAGCCAACCACGCGGCCGTCTTCGACAGCGGTGTAGCCAGGCAAAATCTTGGAATCGAGATAGCGGAGGATCATCTCGGCTGAGCCGCTGTAGTCCCAACTCATTCGCTGGGCCCATAGCCGCGCTTCTTCCATCAGCAGCGGACGAAGCTCGGCAGCGCCGAAATGTCTCAGATCGATGATTTCCACGGGCGCGTAGTCCATTACTTCATGGACTGCCTGCACGGCTGCTGCGGTCTTGGCTTGTCTCAGCGGCACACCTTACTCCCAAACCCCATCAACGGCGGATTCCTTCCACTGCTGAATATGCAAACGGCAGAGGAAGAACGGGCTGGTTGCAGCTTCAAAGGGCGAAAACTAAAGCTGCAATCAGGAACCAGAGTCTAAGAGCAGCCGCACCCGAACGGGAAACTTTTCCCGGGCAGGAACCACGACATGCAGCCGTAACCACTCAGCTTACCTTGCCCGTTGGCGTCTTGACGAAATCCAAAGCACTTCCAGGTGCTGCGGATCGGCGGATCCGGGAAATGGAGAACCGAAGGAAACAGATTCCCGGTTCGGACCGATGCGGCTCAGAAGCTCCTCGCGCTCGCCTTGCCGCATTACGAGAATGTGCTCCCCAGGTGGAACTTCGCCCCGTTCATAGCGGTCTATGCGTTCGTCAAGATAAAAACCGAGCCCATATTCTACGTCGCGCCGCGTATCGAAGACCGCGACCTGGCGGAGACGGCCCTGGAGATTATCACGTTCAATCTTTTCGATAAAGCTGGCCACCTGACGGCTGGAGTAGGCCTCGCCGAGAATTCGTCCCGCATAGTGCAGCAGGAAGAAGACCGCGAAACCGACAGGAATGATCGTGGTCCAAATAAGCATCCGCTGCCCATGGCGTCGCGAGAGAAAGAATATGGAGCCAAAAACTGCGGCGCCAACCGCGCTCGCATATGACAGCGCCGGAGCCGGCGGGACCGTTTTGGGATCGAGCACAAGATGCGGCACCAGCAGCACGCCGACCATGAGGAGGCCCGTAAGAAGGGCATGGCCGAAGATCAAGGACGACCGCAGGGCCTGGCGTTTTCTGCGTTGCAGATAGTCCGCAGTAAGAATTGTGAACGCCGGTATCGATGGAAGTATGTAACCGGGCAGCTTCGACTGTGAGAACGAGAAGAAGACAATGGGGAACAATGCCCAGATAACAAGAAACTCAGGGAATGAGTCGCCAATCTGCTCGCTCTCCCGCACGCAGCCTGGCGCTGAAGTGCGCCAATCGCGCCAGGTTTGCCGGGCAGCCGATTCGAGTGCAGCCAGTCCATATATGGTCCAGGGCATCAGCGAAAGAATCAAAACGGGAATGTAGTACCAGAAAGGTTGGCGATGCTGGAAGAGGTCCGTAGCAAAACGTTCGAGGTTGTGCTCGAGGAAAAAAATCTTAAAGAAATCCTTATTGGCCATCTGGACGGCCACATACCAGGGCAGCACGATGGCGGAGTAGATAAGCACCCCCGGCCACCACACTGTGCGCCACAGCAGCTTCAAGTCGCGCCGGACGATAGCAAAGATGAGCACGATAAAAAATGCCATTCCCGGAGCTACAGGTCCCTTCGCCAAAGTTCCGACTGCCAAAAAGAAGTAGAGATCGAAGAGCCAGAATCTGCTTCCGGTTTCAAACCACGCGTACCAACCCAGCATGGCGAAGGCAAATGGCGCGGCCAGCTGCATGTCCGTTGAGGCGCCGCGCGAAAAACCGATGATGGCTGCGCTGGCCGCGGTAATCAACGCCGCACCGAACTGAGCGCCCGGCCGGAATCGGCGCATGTGGAAATAAATGATGATGACCAGCGCTAGAGCAAAAGTGGCTGAGGGCAATCGCGCGGCCCAGTCGTGCACTCCGAAGGTGCGAAAAGCTGCCGCAGCTCTCCAGTAATAGAGCGCAGGTTTTTCCAGCCAGGGAACGCCGTGTAGGGTCGGCGTTACGAAGTCATTATTACGAAGCATCTCGCGCGCGATCTGCGCGTACCGAGGTTCATCTGCGCCCGCCAATCCGAATGCACCAAGGCCGTAAAAGAACAGCAACAGGGAAAGAGCGCCAACCGTGACAATTTCTATGGCGAGTATGAAGGCTCGGGATCTCATTTATGCGCGTCCGCCGGCATCACGAGGATGCTGCCACGCGCAGCGCCTTCCACAGGGCGATAAGGCTTACGATCGTCCATGTGCTCTCAAGCAGGAAAAACCCGCCCGAGAAGGGATGCCAGGCGACATAAGCCAGCAAAGCCGCGCCCAGGGTGTTTACCAGGTTGTAGGAAATGCGCCGGGCGTCGAGCCACCGGAATTGAACCCCAATGTAGCCGACAAGAATGAAGGCTGCGCCAAATAGGGAAAGTACCTGGATAAACATGCCGGTGTTCACCAAGTCAGGCCGTTGCTTCCGGTTTTGTCGTTGACTGCTCGGAAACACTTCGAAGCTGCGTCAACATTAGCTCCAGCGAAGTTGCCAATGGGCCGGCGACAGCGCATCCGCTGGCGCAAACGTGACCTCCGCCGCCGAACTGCTCGGCGACGGTTCCTACATTCACCTGACCTTTGCTACGCAAGCTTACCCGATAACGTCCGTCGGCGAGTTCACGAAAGAACATCGCCACTTCGACGCCGTCGATGCTCAAGGCATAGTTAACCAGCCCTTCGCAGTCTTCTTCCAGTCCGCCGCTGCGTTCCATCTCGGCAAGAGAAAGGTGCATGTAGGCGAGGGCCCCGTCGCGATGCAGGTTCGAAAGCGCAGCGCCAAGAAGTCTCATTTTGGACGCCGGATTCGAGAAGTAGACACGGTGAGCGATATCCACGGGGTTCGCCCCGGCGCGCACCAATTCCACCGCCAATTCAAATGTTCTCACGCCAGTACCGGCAAAGCAGAACGACCCAGTGTCGGTAAGCACTGCTGTGTAAAGACAAGTCGCCATTTCGGGCGTGATGCCCACGTTGGCAGCCCCCGCTAAGCGATGGACCATCTCCGCGACGGCACACGCTTGCGAATCGATCCAGTTGACGTCGGCAAAACAGCGGGCGCTGGTGTGATGGTCGATGTTGATTAAGAATCTCCCTTCGAGCCCCTCCAATCGAGTGCGCTGAATGCTGTCGCACTCGAGGATTATGGCTGTGTCCGGAGCGTCGTTCGGCACCGGATGCACACGTTCAATCACTTGCGAGTATGGGAGCGGACCGTAGATGAGAGGCACCGAATCATTCATGATTACGCGCGCGGTTTTTCCCATGTGGCGCAGCATCTGATACAGCGCCAGAACGGAACCGATGGCGTCGCCGTCGGGTCGAGCATGCGAAGTCAGCAGGAAGGCGTCGCGCTGCTCGATCGCTCTGAGCACATGATCCATCATGGCGGACCCAGAATGAAACTGCCTCCTCCCTAATTAGGACCTTCTTTTCTTCCTGACGCGTCCAAGCAGCTCGTCAATACGAGTCACGTATTGCTCGGAGCGATCAATCACGAAAATGAGTTCAGGGGCATGGCGAAGCCCCATGCGCTCAGCAAGTTCATGACGAATGAAATTCTTGGCAGCATTCAATCCCGCAAGCGTCTGTTCGGCTTCATCATCGTCGCCATCTACACGGACGAATACCCGCGCGGTCTTGCCTCCGGGTGCAAGCACCACTTCCGAAACAGCGGCTAGTCCAATACGCGGGTCCCCGAGTTCCCCTTCCAGGATGAGATCGATCTCTTCCCGCAGGGCCCCCACCCGCCGCTCCCGCTGATGTTTCGGGGCACGTGGCTCTACCATGAAAGCTCCCGAAAATAAAACCTATGAGAATAGCAGAATGACCTTGTGAATTGGTGAATTTGTGTCAGGTTGCCTGGCAAGGGATAGCTGGGTGAACTTGCCATGCGGATGGACTCGGAGTGGGCATTGGCCGGCCTGCCCCCGCAAGTGCAATGTCAGGGAACCCGGCCTGTCACTTTCATGCAGCAAAGCCTTTAGGAAATGATGTATTGGGGTTATCAGAAATCTCATGTCTTTTTCTCACCCGCGCCTTGTGGATGAAGCGGTACGTTGGTTGCGCAGCAAGTACCGTTGTGGAATCGTTTTGTCAGAACAAAGCTGCTGTAGTGGTGAGACGCCTGACGCGATTGGATGGAAGGGGCGTAACCACTCCGTCGTAATCGAATGCAAAGTCTCGCGCTCCGATTTTCTCGCTGACCCTGACAAGGCTTGGCGGAAAAACCCGGAATGCGCAGTCGGTTGCGAGCGTTACTACCTCGCTCCGGCCGGCATAATTCGCAGCGATGAGCGGCCTGCCGGCTGGGGACTTCTAGAGCTTCGCGGACGCGAAATTCAAATGCTCGAACGATCCAAGAAGAACCTGCGTAGCGCTGAAGGCTTGGCCAATGAGATGAACCTGCTGCTGGCAAGCTTGAGACGCGTAGAAGTCCGCATTGAGCCGCAGACAATCACGGATTTCCTAAAATGGAAAAACCGGATGGCAAGGTATAACGGCGGCGAGCTCCCCACCGGGATTGAAGCGGAAGGCGCGGAACAAAACGATTACCTCACACGGGTCAGGCTCCACTAGCCAGGCGGGCTTTCACGTGAGTCGCGCTGTTTCCATTCTCGGTTCTGCGTTCTTTCTGCTCATAGCGCCTGGAACTGTGGCGGTGCTCGTCCCTCGCTGGATTTCGGGTTGGAGGCTGCTTCCACCTTTGCTGGGCTTTCGCGGCTTTCGCGTGCTGGGAGTAGTGTTGGTGCTCTGTGGTGCGCCGGCGTTGCTCGATTCTTTCAGACGCTTTGCCGTCGAAGGACTTGGCACTCCCGCACCACCGTTGCCCACCAAGCACTTGGTAGTGACCGGACTTTACCGCTACGTGCGGAATCCGATGTATGTGGCGGTGTTGGCCATCGTCGTAGGGCAAGCACTGCTGCTTGGAAGTGTTGCTTTGCTGGTTTATGGTCTCGTTGTAGCTCTGGGATTCGCGATCTTTGTGCTCGCTTACGAGGAACCCACACTGAGACGAAGCTTCGGTGTTTCTTACGATGAATTCTGCGCCAACGTACCACGCTGGATTCCGCGTCTTCGGCCGTGGAACAGGGACCTCGGCGGTCACTCCTGAAACAGCGCGCTAAAATGTATCCTGAAATCTGCAAGGCGATGGAGTTCGCCGGAACCGCCGCTTCGAGCGGCTGATGACTCCTACCATTTCACTTCCAGCCAGGCTGGACGGGTGGAAGGCACAGGACGAACTTCATGCGAGCTTATCTCTGGGTTTCCCTTGGCGCTGTTCTCGGCGCCAACCTGCGGTACTTCGTAAGCCGTCTGGCGGCCAAGCTAATGTCGCCCGATTTTCCTTATGGAACTCTCATTATCAACATCACAGGCAGTTTCATCCTGGGTCTCTTCCTGATTTGGACGAGCGAGCGCGTCTTCGCCGATCCTAAGTGGCGTTGGCTGGTTGCAATCGGCTTTTGCGGCTCCTACACCACGTTCTCGAGCTACGCGTTCGAAACGATGGCGTACTTTGAACAAGGTCACTGGACTCTTTTCGCTCTGAACATCCTTACCAACAACGTGCTTTGCCTCTTAGGAGTGCTGGCAGGCGCAGCCATGGCCCGAGCAATCTAGTCGAGGCCTTTAGAGCATGAAGCTCATTTACAATTCTCGACCGTGGCCGTCCAGGTAACTATTTATCTCAACGAAGGCGACGAGTATCAACGGCGTCCGGCGCACCTGCAGATACTCAATTATCTGCGTCAGGAAAACATTGCGAATGCCGTGGTCGTGCACGCAGTGGCGGGCTTCATTGGACGCAGCCGCGTGAAGACGAGCACGCTAGTCGACGCCGGCGGCAAGCTGCCGCTTGTAGTGCTCTTCGTCGATGAGGAAGAGCACGTGCAGCGGGTTCTACCGACGCTAAAGCAGATCGCCGGACCGCGGCTGATCGTCCGCGAGAACGTCATCGTTGAATCGGGAAGCCTCGCCTGATGCCAGCCAGCTCACCGGAACAATTTCCTCAACTCGACATTCTGGCGATCGCCGCGCACCGCGACGACGTGGAGCAAACCTGCGGCGGCACGCTTCTGCAAATGGCGCAGAAAGGCAAGCGCACTGGAATCCTGGATCTCACACAGGGCGAAATGGGAACACGCGGAAGCGCTCAGGACCGCGCGCGGGAAGCGGCCGAGGCTGCGCGCCTACTAGAGGTCTCCTGGCGCGACGCGCTTGCGATTCCCGATGGGCGAGTGGAAAACACGTATGCCAACAGGCTGCAGATTGCGCTCATGATCCGGCAACTGCGTCCTCGGGTAGTTATTCTTCCCTACTGGAGGGGCCGCCATCCGGATCACTACATGTGTTCCATTCTGGGATACGAAGCCTGTTTTCTTGCGGGCTTGAAGAAACTCGACATTCCACAGGCTTTGGCTGGCGAACATGTAGAGCTACGGAAACAAGAAAATTTGGAGCCGCATCGTCCCTTCAAGATTCTCTATGCCACGCTGTACTACGACGTGCGGCCAACGTTCGTTGTGGATATCAGCGAACAATTTGAAACCCGTTTTGCCGCCCTGATGGCTTATAAGTCCCAATTTGCAGACCAACATGAAGGCAGCACGATATTTCCCGCGCAGGCAGAGATCCGCGATCGCATTCATTCCATGGCCCGCTTTTATGGCTTGCTCGCAGGCGTGAAGTATGCTGAGCCGTTTTTCCAGAAAGAAATAGGATTGGTGGAAGATTTACTTGCGCTGCCGGTACAGTCGATTTGAGAGCACGCTTATTCGGCTTGCGTGGCGGTTCAGGCTCTGCTTCTTATTCTTTTGGCGATTTTCGAGAGGTGGAAGTTGCCACGCGTTGTTCGGTGAGTTTTCCGCGTAAGACCGCAAATGCGTCTTTCCTCCACAGCACTTCTACGCTGAAACCTGCTTTTCCCATCAATTGCAATTCGTCATTCAGTGGAACATACACGTCTTCATGGGACCACGCTTCCAGATAGTCATCTGCCTGCTTTGAACCATATTGACGGGCAAGATGGCTCTTCCAAGCATGGAATTGGGCGGCAGAGAGTTTGGCGTCGTCTGCCGGACAGCAGTCCACCATCAGGAAGTGTCCGTTTCGCCGCAGTGCGGCAGCAATGCGGCCATAGAGACGTTCCTTCCCTTTGCGCGTTCGCACGTGGTGTAGCGCAAAGGAGGCCACAACCGCGTCGCATGCCGGTAATTCGGACTCAACAAACGAATCGCAGAGCAGCTTGGTACTCGCCGGCAAACGCTGGGCAGCCGCTTTCAATATTTCTGGATCCGAGTCGATGCCAATGACGCGCGCTTTAGGGACGCTTTTCAGACAGCGCTCGGCCAGCGCTCCGGTGCCAATTCCC
>JAFAUE010000464.1 GCA_019243475.1 Acidobacteriota bacterium
AAGAGTCCGCTCACATCTCCGATTCCCTGATCGATGCTAAGTGAGCTGATCCCTTGTGAAGTCCAGGTAAGGGTCGCGCTTCCGCCGGGTTGAATCGTGTCCGGGGCCGCGGAGAAGTTGAACTGCACCGGCAAAACGTTGATCGCCACATTAGCGCTTGCCTGATGTCCGCTCCCGTCCGTCACCGTAGCGACGTAGGTCGTAGTGCCGCTCAGCGGGAACGTCGCCGAGCCGCTGGGCAAAGTAAGTTGGCGGCCGTCGGAAGAGGGCAAATCCGGAGAGAACGTGATTGAGGTCGCATTACTGGTCGTCCAGCTGAGGGTGGTGAGCTGTCCCGCCACAATCGTGCTCGGCGTGGCGGAGAGCGAAACTGTCGGTAGGCCAGGCGGTGTAGGCGGACTAGGCGGTACTGGCGGAGTGGGCGGTACAGGAGGTTCTGGAGGAGTCGGCGGCGACTGCGGAGTGACCCCGCTGCCGCCACTGGCCTCCGGCGTTGCCGACCCGCCGGTTGCACAACCGGTGCATAGCGACACAACCAGAAACGCGGCAACCAGCCAAACCCATTGAATTCCGAAACGACGAATACTCACGACCGTGACTGGACCCATGAGCTTGGATTCAGCAGCTCTGGACAGAGTTGCCGGTACCTGAGGACCGTATTTGGTGAGGCACCGTGGAGACGGGCGGCGATCGCTCGCCGCCTGGTGCGGATAAACGAATGGGCTATTCGTAACGCAATGCGATCACGGGATCCACGGTCGTCGCGCGCCGCGCAGGAACGAGTGCCGCGACTGCAGCGATGAACATCAGCAGAACGGTTACGGCGATCAGCGTAATGGGATCGGCGGGTTTCACCCCGTACAGTAGCTTCGTCATCAGGTGCCCAATGCCCAGTGCCGCTGCGAGGCCTGCAGATGTCCCGATCACTGCAAGGATGAGGCCCTGTGAGACCACCATGCGCACCAGGTCCGATCGACTGGCTCCCAATGCCATGCGAATTCCAATTTCACGCGTCTTCCGCGTGACTTCGTACGACAGCAATCCGTAGAGTCCCATGCAGGCGAGGATCAATGCCACGACGCCAAAGAAACTGGAGAGCTGAGCGACGATGCGCTCTGCGGCGAGGCGCATCTCAATTTGCTCGCTCTGCGTGGCGACTCGAATCATTGGCAGGTTGGAATCGCGTTGATCGATCACGTCGCGTATGGACGAAATGAAAGACCTGGGATCTCCGGCGGTGCGCACCTCAAAGTCAGCGGAGGAGCCGGTAAGCGGAACGTACATCGTCGGATCGATGTCGCGACGCAAGCTGTTGTACTTGGCGTCGCCCACAATCCCGATCACCTCATAGCCCGGGTTCTTTGGGCGCTCAGAGTCGCTGCCGTCCTCAGCGCCAAAGCGCTGGCCGATGGGATTCATTCCGGGAAAATATTTTTTTGCAAAAAGGCTGTTGATGAGCGCAGGCACGGGAGTCGAAGGCATTTCCGGTTGCGGGCCGCCGTTTCGCGCGTCGCGCTGCGCAAGTTCGAAGGCGTCTTCATCGGCCGACACTTTGTAGTCCAGCGCGGAAAAATTTCGGCCGGAAAGCATCGGGATCTTAAGGGTCGAGAAAAAGTCGGGACTCACAGGCATGTAATCTGCTTCGACTTCCACTCGCTTCGAACTGTTCGGAGGCACGTAACGAAAGCCGGTGCGGCTCCAGCTTCCCGCCAGCAACGCCGACTCTGAATAGCTGACGGCGATCACGCCCGGCATTGCGGCGATGCGCTGGTCTAAATCGCGATACAAGTTGTCGATCTGCGCGGGTTTGTATCCGGCGAGCGAAGGCTCGAGGTTGAAGGTGAGCAGATTGCGCGTGTCGAACCCAGGATCAACGTTCTTGAGATTTGCCAGCGTTCGTACTAATAACCCCGCTCCCATGAGCACGACCATCGCTAACGCTGCCTGCAGCACAACCAAAGCATTGCCGCTCGAGAGCCAACGACGACGCTCCGGTTGTGCTGCGGTCGACTGCGAAGCTCCCCTCAGGGCCGGAGTCAGGTCGAGATGCAACGAGCGGAATGCGGGTGCGAGGCCAAAGAGAATGCCTGTCAACAGGGAGATTGCCGCCGTGAACGCGAGCACGCGGCCATCCAGCGTCGCGCTAAAGCCCAGTGGGGTGAATTGCATGCTGCCAATCATGCGCACAAGGGCGCGCGCTCCCCAGAAGGCAACCAGAATTCCCAGGCCGCCACCCATCACCGCCAGCAGCACACTCTCCGTTAGGAGCTGGCGAAGCAGCCGGACGCGCCATGCGCCTAGCGCGAGGCGGACTGCAATCTCGCGGCGTCGCGCCGTTGCCCGCGCGAGAACCAGGCCGGCGACGTTCGCGCATGCGATGAGCAGCACCATTCCTACCGCCGCCATCAGCACGCGCAGTGGATCGGCATATCGCGGACTCTCTCCCACCAAAGCCTTCTGCGCCGGCACGAGCTGCAGCTTTTGATTGGAGTCGTCGCTGAACATCGGCTTATCGCCCGCGTGCAGTGTGAAATTCCGAAACAGCACGTCCATCGCACTCTGCGCCTGAACGGCAGAGACGCCCGGCTTCAGGCGGGCGATCATCAACATCCACCAGGAGAGCGGATCGTTGTAGCGGTTGCGAAACCGGGGAAAAGTGACCGGCTGAAAACTCATCGGCAGCCAAACGTCGTACATGTTGCCGAAGCTGAGCGCGACAAACCTGGGCTCGGCAACTCCGACGATGGTGAAGGGCACATTGTTGATCTTCACTACTTTGCCGACTGCCGAGGGCGAGCCGCCGAACGCTTTTTGCCAGTACAAATAATTGAGGACCAACGCCGGAGGAGCCGAAAAATTGTCGTCGGCAGGACCAAGCAGGCGGCCGGCAGCCGGGTGAATACCCAGCGTCGAAAAGAAATTGCCTGTGACTGACTGGCCGCGAATGCTGCTGGCAGGTCCGTTGCCGCTTATCGTGATCGGTCCGGCATTGGCAAATCCGGCAACATCGCTGAAGAATTCTGATTTGCTGACTTGTTCGAAAAACACCCGTGAGAACGAGGAGCCCGTCGGATTTACGTCGCGGAAGTTTTCCTGCGTGTCCCCGTAGCTGCTCATGCCGTGAAGATGCGAGGGACGCTTGTTCGCGATCCAGCGCGGCACGAACAGTTGCTCCGCATGCTGAACCGGTAATGAGCGGAATGCGACGGCGTCGATCACGCTGAAGATTGCCGTGTTCGCGCCAATGCCCAACCCGAGAGTCAGCACCGCGACAAGCGTGAGCACTGGCGTTCTGCCCAGCAACCGCGCACCGTATTTCACGTCTTGCCACAGCGTGAAAAGAAAGCCCATCGGACGCTCCTCGATTCATTAAGAAACGTGAGCAATTGCCGTGCGCAGAAAGGCGGATCTAAGTCGCTGATTTAAAAGATCGACGGGAGAAGTCGGTGTGCGTCTGCCGGATAGTCTGTTCGGAATCGAACGTGTGTACTTGCGGGCCTAACCCGTTTGCTATCGGGAACGGTTCTGACCTTCAAAAAAAACCGGCTGCGCCTCCCCCAAAGGCACAGCCGTTAGAACAACCCTCAAATGAAACTTTTGGGGTAGAGACGCGGGATGCCGCGTCTCTACCTGTTGCGATTAGTCTCCTGCGACCGCAGCCGCGCGAGCGGCTACTACGACCGGCGCCGGAGCTCCTTCCTTCGCGCCACCGAAGTAGCGTTTGTAGGAAGCGAAGACTCCGAACATCACCGGGAGCACGAAGACCGGAACCTGCCAGCCGATCTTGGCCGACGCCGTGAGCACTACGCCGGCGATTCCGGCGCTGGCCACGAAGTACGGGAAAGAAAGCTGGAAGATGTCGCCCCAAACCTTCAGGGCGTTCTTGGCTTCGGTGATGCCGATCACGATGGCCACGGGAATGGTGTTGGCGATAAAGAATCCACCCGCCGCCAGGGCCAGCAACAGCGCATGCGATGGAACCGCGCTATTGAGAGCCGGCTGGTCGAACATCAAACGGGTTGCACCAACAGCCAGGGCCATATTGCAGAAGTTGAAGATTGCCTGAACCGTGTTGAATTTCTGCGAGGCACGCGGCAGGCACTGAACAAAGGTTGAGAAGCACGCTACTGCCAGGGCTTCCGACGGGTTCATGTCAGCCAC
>JAFAUE010000003.1 GCA_019243475.1 Acidobacteriota bacterium
ATGACCATAGCGCCGCGACAGCATTGTCATGATGTTGCGTGAGCCAACCATGCGGCGCTCCTGACGAGCAGCCAGTGTCTTTCCCAAATCGGCATCGACGGCAGCCAAGCCGTGAATGCGACGCGTCATCTCCCGGTCCGATCCCCAGAAGCGCGCGAATACCTTGATGTATTCGGACAGAGTGGCCGCAGGATCGGTCTGGCGAAACGCCGCCGCGATCCCCTCCATCCCACCCTGCTGCGCCATCTGGTCGAAGAGGGCTTCAAGCAGAGCAGAGCGTGTTCCGAACTGATTGTGCACCGTCTGCCGGGTGACCTTTGCCCGGCGCGCGACTGCGTCGATGCTGAACTCGGCAATGCCGCGTTTCAGCAGCAAAATGCGGGCCGCCTGCAGCATGCGCGCGCGCGCGAGGTTCATCGTCTCCGCGCGTACGCCGAGCGTGTAAGGACGAACGCAATTCTCAGTAGAGCGCGAATGCGGCATCTCTGAACAAATCCTGAATTAATTTGACACAGTGTAAAGCAAATTGATTTAATGTGCACAGAGATTGCGCTGGACGATCCGCATGCCTGCCTGCGGGCAGCGTGAAATCGGCAAGAAACGACGAGGACATTCGATCGATGGCAGCGACTGCAGGCATCACGATCCGAGGCACTTCGACCCCGCGCTTTCGACGAGTGGCGTGGGTTGCAATGATCGTCTTGTGCGGGATCGGGGCTGCCGCGGTGTTGAGACGGATGGCCGCATTGGCCTACCCGCCGCACAATGTCCCCGCACAGCTAGCGGGATTGGACGAAGCGTTTGCGCGGCGCAGCGTTTTGACCCTCGTCCATATCATTCCCGGCTTGGCACTGTTGGTTCTGATTCCGTTTCAGTTTTCGCGCTCTTTCCGCGGCCGGCACCTCCAGGCGCACCGCTGGATGGGCCGCACAGCGATGGTTCTCAGCGTTGTAATAGGCGTCTCGGCTTTAGGCTTACTGCGCGATCCGGTGGGCGGAAAGCTCGAAGTCGCCTGCATTCTGCTCTTCGATGCCATCTTCCTCTTTGCGCTGGCAAAGGCGTTTGTGCACATTCGACACGGCGACACCCTACCGCACCGTGAATGGATCATCCGCGCAATGTCAGTGGCGCTGGGTGTGGCCACGGTGCGTCCCATTATGGGCCTGTTCTTCGCCACGAGTCGCCTCACCGGACTAACGCCGCATCAATTCTTCGGCATAGCGTTCCTGCTCGGTTTTTCCCTGACATACGTAGCCGGCGAATGGTGGATTCGCTACACCCGCCCCACGAGTGGCGGATTCGTTTGACTCAGACGTAGGTGATGGGCCGTGGTGACCACTTCAGGACAAATGGAAACAGCTTCGCCGACACGACTACTGCGCGGCCATGTAGAGTGGGTGCGAGAACTCAAGAAACCGTTCCAGGCTGACGCACGAACCGCAGGCGTCCGTTCTGACCATCGCGGCTAACAACTCCTGCTTGAAACAACGTGCGGTTAAGAACCCAATGGGCTTCGATGCTGGCAAGAGCTGATAGAGAAGCGCCAGCATGAGATCGGGATCCACCGTCACGTAAAGAATAGAAGGAACCCGATGTTCTGCTTCTAGCGCTGCGCGGATGTGGGCGTATTGCTTGGAGCTCTTGAGAGAACGCTCATATTCAAGAGCAAATTCGCGCACCTCCTGGCCCAACCAGATTTTTACGATCGCGTCGTAATCTTTTTGGAACGGAGAAGTAGAAACGACATTTAGGGAGCCGATCTCGACATCGGACTGCCAGCTGACTAGCAACAAATTGCGCGCCAGCGCTAGCCGGATCGCGTTGAGCTCCAGCGCGTGGAAAACCTGGCTGCGATGCGGCATGTGTCGAGTTCTGGAATTCAGGGTGATGGCAAAGTCGCCTTGACTTTCAAGCTCAAGTAAGCCGTTCTGCGTAACTGAATAGATGGGGGAACCTTGCCAGCAGACGGATTCAAGCCTGCTAATGTAACGGGCTTTCAAGAGACGGTGAACCCGCCAATTAAAGGTGGTACGGGACGATGCAACGGCATCGTATTGCAACAGTTCAAAGAGCTGGCAGTGTCCCACAAAGCGACAATTTCGAACATGCCGCAGTAGTGGAATGTCCCTTTCCGCGCTTATTACGGAGCTGCCTTTTGCGTATCTCATTACATTCCGATAGTGGTAGAACTGCTTTCGTCGATTCGCATTAATTTCGCGCGCTCGCCATTTCCCGACGCAGCATGTAGTTGCCAGAAGCCACCTGTTGTCTGACACCAATCCCCTGGATTCATCAGCAACATCGTTTCTTGTTGCTCACGGAGTTGAGTTGCAGCAATGATCCGGGAAAATACGGATTTGCATACGCTCGAGCTAACATCAATCCGGCCATGCTCATCGCTACGAAGGATCACGAGGTAAGAATCAGGAACAGATCCTTGCGCAGCTCGTGCCCGGAAGAGCAGTCGATTCCCGCCAAAACAATGCGTGATATCGCAAATGAAAGTCTTGCTTAATGCACGCGTCGGATTGGCGGGGTTAAATCCGATGACTCCATTGAGGCGAATGAGCCCAGGAATTATCCAGTGGCGACGGATCTTGCTACCGCAGCGTACTCCGGTGGAGTTGTAGTAAGCCGCGTTACGCGTGCAGCGGTACGGATCCTTTGGGTCATTGCCCAAACGCATCCACCAGTTACTACCGAAATTGAGGACCTGAACCAGCACAGCAAACGCGCTCCATGAGTTTCCGATTGATTTCTCTGAGGCATATCGTGCGTTGTTGCAAAGACAGCCGATGTATCCGGCTAATGCGATTAACAATCTCCCGCCCAAGTCTTTCGCGGCGATCCTGGAAGTAGCGCCATAGTTGCGCAAAGCTCTCTAACTCCTTGAGGAGAGCGAGCTCTTCCGGTGACTGTGACTTCAACAGACTGTCCCATTCCGATACATCTTCAATTGGCGCCAGCTCAGCACCTTTAAGAAAGCGCTTGAACAATGGTGTCATTTCGTTTACCAGCTCCTGCTGCGGCGAATCCTTAATCATGGCTCTCCTTTCGCGAATGACTAACGATCAGCCATTCGTTGTTTTCGGTGATTCCATCAGCGATCTACGCTGAGCTTTGTTCAATTCTTTCTGCAGGTTCCTTTCTCGCTCGTGAGATGCGTGTAGTTGCTGTTGCAAAATTGCAAGCTGCCCAAGTAGAACGACTTCCTGTTTGGCATCTGAGGGGACCCGCCGATTGAGACCGTCTGGGGCATCCGTGTTGTCATTTGGTTGTTGTCTCTCTCTATCGCTCGACAAAACCGTCACGTACTGCGCGCTCTTAGTCTGAATCGCTGCAGCCTCTAGCCCTTCTTTCCTGATCGAAACTGTGGGCGCCTGTGCTGGCAATAGAGCCTCTTTGTCAGTGTGGCGGGCAGCGTCAAGTTGACGATGACAAGTAATTAGCTGCTCAGCGTGGGCGCGAGCATCTATCCAGGCGTTGTGGTATTGCGCTAAGAATCGCGCCGCGATGATCTCGCGCCGAGTCTGGCGGCGACGCTGCTCGATCTGCATGACAAACGAAATCAGGAGAAACGAAAAAGTCACTAACACCGCCCAGGAATCAACATTTTTCACTGTCGCGTCGATCGCCACTTTGCGGCCTTCATCTATGCGGCAGCCATAGTCGATGTCGCTCGGGTTGATCTCTTTTAACGCGAATTCGGCAAAGCTACGATGTAGATCAATGGCGCGTGTGGCTGCGGAACCATGAGAAGGTGCCTGGGACAAAATCGGAGTGATCAGCAATACAAAGCAAGCACTCCAAACAACTGCAGTGT
This sequence comes from Acidobacteriota bacterium, assembly GCA_019243475.1. Classification (GTDB taxonomy): domain Bacteria; phylum Acidobacteriota; class Terriglobia; order Terriglobales; family Acidobacteriaceae; genus Gp1-AA112. Next base: position 3,824 of record JAFAUE010000003.1, read on the forward strand.
TCATGACTAATCGGCTCTTCTCGAGAACGTCCGGCTTCCTTTGCGCGCCAGTTCGGGATTCCTGAATCGGAGATTGGCTCCGTTTGCGGGCGACTGTAGCCGCTTCGAGCGTGGGTAAAGTACCGGCTCGAACGAGCTAAACGACCACGTGTGGGGACGTCGAACGTGTATGTGCATGTGCAGGGTACCCAAATTGTTGTCGGTTGTTAGTACCTGCATCTGCCCAACCGGAAGGTTCTTAATCTGAAAATCGATTGCTCTGGTTTTCTCCATTTCGGTAATGCTGCCAAACCCGATTTCCTCGTATCGGTGCTCGATGACTCCCTTTCTCTGGACGGTCATTGTTCGCCTCTCAGCGGGAATTCTGGCGGAGGCATTCAGGAAATAACGGGCAGTCTCCTCATCGCGCGTGCGCAGCAGCATGATGGTGTTGGGGGCGGACGAAACATCATCGGCAAAGCTGCGGCTTACGCTGCGCAGCTGCGGAATGGACTGAACCGAGAACAGAAACGCAATGTTGCTGCCGCGTGCGGTTTGCAATATCTGCGCAAAATTTGGATAAACAAATGGCGCGAATTCGTCCAGGATTACGCTGAGCATCGGAGCATCGCAATCCGGAGTCTGCTGTTGGCGTTGGTAGCGTCTGCCAACCATCAATTGAAGGTTCTGAAGGAGCATTCGGCCGAGTGCGGTCACTGCCTTCAAGTTCTTGTTGGCGTTTAGAGAAACGAAAAGAATCAGTTTGCCGTCGACCACCTCATCCAGCGTGAGCAAATCGTCATAGGCATTCGCGATAAGGGAAAGATCATCTTCTGTGAAAGTGGCGAGTTCATTCAGTAGACCTTGGATCTTCTGCAGACGTTCGCGGTCATCGAGTGATTGCACTAAGTTTCTAACCGACATTTCGAAATTTCGCAGCCGCTGACGAGTAATTCTCGGCTCGGCGACAATGGCCTGCGTTGCGAGAGCGATCTGTTCCTTCATGACCAGCTCGTCCCGGGCCATTACGAGTACATCAAAAATGTTGTAGATCTTGCCCGTGTGCTCAAGAACGCGGCAGATATCACTCAGATAGGCTGCCTGGTGGGCGCGAAAGAAATCCTGCCGCTGCATAAAGGAATCGAAAAATGCATTCACAAGTTCCTGGTTGGAGGCTTCTTGATTTGAAAGAGGATTGAAACGCACCGAGATATCCGGGCGACAGGGATCGAGCAGCCGGAACTGATGCATCCGTCCCGCAGCTGTCACCTCGAGCAGCAAAGCATGGAGAAACTCCTGATCGCCTTTACCATCGAAGATAATCAGCGGCAGATGCTGGCCATTTATCGTTCGATGAATGTCTTGGGCCACGATATTGTGCAACAGCGTCGTTTTCCCAGAACCGGACTGTCCCAACACCACGGTTTGCATTCGCCTGCTTTGATCCGACCAAAACCAGGGGCGTGACTGAACGTCATACCCGGGTACGATTGCACCCTTCTCGAATGCGCTTTGCACGTGCCCAAGGTCCTTGATTACGGAAACCGCCACGGGTGTATGCGGCCACGCCTGCTGAATCTGCTTCTTACAAGTCCCGTAGTAGCGAGTTACGCTGACGAGGGCTGCTACGATCGCCATCAAGTAGAGCGTCAACTCGAGTATCTGGGACTTACGAAGATGGAGGCGTGCAATGCATACGTAAAGAGTAAAGCCAAGGACTCCAGCAAGAATTCCTAATAGAGTGATTCGACTACCTTCCTCGCGTGCGCGGTGATACTCGCGACGGCCGTATTCGTAACTGTTGTGATTGATCACCGCTCAGGACCTGATGACATTGAAATAAAAGAAAACAATGGAGACTAAAAAAAGAAGTAAGCATAAGGTTCGCCACAGCCGCTGCACGGGTGACCAACTGTTTGTGCCAGCCGAGCCTGCGTGATTGGTCCGTGCGAGACCTTGGAAAGACGCTTTCTGCTCGTTTTGTGAGTAAGCGGCGCGAAGCCGCTCACGCATTTCAGACTCGGAGATGTGGCTGGGCTGCAGCATTTAAAAGGCAACAACGGCCTGAAGTTGGTGAGGACCTTCAAGACCGAAAATGAGCCGAACTATAGCCGGAGAAGATAGCTGCTCACGAATCTCCACCACGCCTTCTGTGTCCTGATCGGGCGACAGATCATTCTTCTGGTTTTCCAATTTGGTGACAGTCAGCTGGCGTTCGGTGGTGTGCCCGAGTTTTCGGAAGACCTGTGCGCTGAGCTGGGTTTGTCGAAGGGATTGAACCGATACGGTCGGCTGCGAAGCAGCGATCTCCGTCACTCTGGGTGCAGTGACGCGATAGGGTTGGGATGAGTGATTTGAGATGGAATAATGAATGTACAAAGCGTTATCGGATTGGAGAACGTGCTGAATTCGAAGGGTAAGCGTGCCACGCGCGGGTATGAACTTGTCCGCGCGAATCAATTCAGCACCGAGAAAGGTTCGTATTGTAGTGAGATCCGCGAGGTCCGCGAGCTGCGAGCTAGTGTCTGGCGCCGGCTTAGGCGAAACCTCAGAGTTGTCGACACTAAAATCCATGTTCTTTACTTCCCCGGCTGGTTCAAGCTCGTAATTGAATCGACGCGAAGCGGTCCAGACAAACAGATTGGTCGACGCACCGGGTTTCAAGGGTTTGATGAATACCTTGTCTTCGTGGCGTTCAATCTGAAAGGCGGGACTTCCTGCGGCCGCAATGCGGACAGGCTCTCCGAATTCCAGCACCGTAAGATGGTCGATCGCAGTCGCAACGTGAATGATCTGCGTCTTGGGTAACGAGGTTTTTTCCTCGTCTGCAGAGGCGAGAGCCACATACATCAGCAGGAACCAAATTACTGCACGCTTCACGAGAGACTCACAGTTCTGGAGGATGGAAGCGAATACTCTCGCTTCCATCCTGGATGTTAGGGTTGCTTATTGGAAGAGGAATTGACCATCCTTGTACTGAAACAGGAATGTTTCTTTTTCTCCCCCTTGGATTTGCTCGACCAAGAAACTACGTCCTTCGGAATCCCGGGAAAGAGACATTCCCGAGACTTGGGGCATGGCGATGCGCGCAGCTTTACCGCCGGTTTGCTCCGCCAGCTTCGCGATAAGTTCCTGCGGGAAAGCCTGGAAGAGGATTGAGCCGCTGCCTTGGCCGCTGCAAACAACACGACTCAAGGCCTGGCACCATCCCCTTCGGTTTTCAGTCTTGCCGGCTGCCCAAACGCGCACGTAAGAGAGAATCGCCTTCATCTCTTGCCTGGACCTTTCTTCACCCTGATGGTGAGCAGCATGGGCCTTGCGTCGCGCGAGCAACTTTTGTTTCCGCAGTTCCTTCTCGGGATGCTTGTACACAGCCTCCCACTCAGCCTGCGCCCGATCGAGGTCAGCTTTTAGCTTGGTCTCCCGCTCAGAAATACGACCTACTACCGCGGCGTAGACCGCATTGACGTATCGGCATTCATCGAACATGTCTCGGGTCACGTATTCACCCGAAACAAGCCCTTTGAATTCTTCTATCGGCAGTTTTGCCGACAGTAAGTCTTCGATTTCTTTGCGAACATAGTTGTAGAGTTTTCCGATGCGATCACTTTCTGGGATATTGAGGTGAATTGGTAGATCCGAGATCCGCGACTCATTCTTGTGTCTAAGCCACGGAGCTACATCGATTTGCTGGCGTACCTCGGCGATGATTTTCGGATCCGGCTCCACTTCGTGCTTCAGACTGTCGAGAGCCTTTTGCAATTCGGCGACCAGCTGGTATGCAAGATCACTTCTTCCCGCAGCCAGACACGAGGTTTTCAGGTCGCTGATGATGCCGATCTGATTGCCACGAGCTTTTATCGCCACGTGCTCCAAGTTCCACCAAGGAGACTTCGCTTTTCGCAGCTTCATCTTTTCTTGACGAAACTCATGGTTGAGCGAAAATCGCTTGCGCACGAATCTTGGAAAGCGATCCTCCTCGAGCACGCAGATCCAGTCGAAGTCGAAATCGCCGCCGTTCTTTTTCGCCGTCTCTGAATGGAGAACATATGTGCCATCCAAAGACAGCTGCTGCATGGCAACCTGCTTGGCCACCTCGTCGGACAGTCGGCATCCTTGCTCATCCAAACTGCAGGTGAGCTGCGCGATAAGTTCTGCTGGTTCCAGATGTGCCATGGGCAGCAGGTCCTCACACATGCGGATCGGGTAACGGACGCACAGCCCTCGTTTGGATTGCAGTGTCACGATGGCTCGCTCTTTTGGAATCCAGTCAGATCCCGCATAAAGCCGACCGTTGTGGGCGACTAGATATCCATCATCAGCAAGTGCGTACGCCGGCAAACGGAACCCTCCTCCGGTTGCCGCTTTGAAAGCCCAACGGGCAAGCAGGCGGTTGAGTTGATTGTTAATGTAGGGGTAACGGATGATGTTGCCGGTCGTATCAGCCAGTAGTACGCCTTGCACTGTCCTTACTTCTTCGTCCTCTTTGCCATCCGTATCATCCACTCCGAGGAGTTCAAGCAGTTCCCGATAACAACCTTCGTTGATGGCATCATTCATCTTGCGTACCTGGGCAAGGGCCTCAGGCAGGATCTCAAGCTGAATTGAGTCATCGGGCGCATGTTCGATGAGGTTGTAGCTGGATTCGAATTCGAGCTTCCGCGAAAATTCACGAATTCCCAGTACCACCGGCCCACGAAACCTGCGCCCCTTACCGAAGATCGAATACATCACTACGGGTACCTTCAGTCCGGGTTTTACAGCGCTTTCAGGAAGAACAATGTCGGCGTCGAGCAGCTGCGCCGCATCATCTTCCATGACTTTGAAGGAACCTTTGGCTTGCGTTTTTTCAAACGCGAGTCGGAATTGATAGAAGCGGTTTTCCGGCAATTGGAGCTGCGAGAACAATGACCGACGAATCCATCCTCGGCAGTCATTGGTTCCCAACATGTGATCTTCAACTACCAGCACCGACACATCCGGACTTTCGATCATCACCTTGCATGTGGAGACCAGAATGCCGAAATATACGATTGCTGCCTGCGGCCAGTGTTGAAACCGTTCTGCAATCGCCTGACTGTGCTCTCTATCAACGAAGTAGAACTTGCCATCCTTGGACGAGGCACTTGCCCCTACTAGTTTGTAACGAGTGTTTTTGAACTGGAGGTTTGCCATCGCGTTCTCGACCTGCGATTCCTCAAACGCGTCGAGGGGTTCGGTAGGTACATTTACAACCGCGACTTTAATTCCCGGATACAGCGCACTGAGCAGTGTGTTGCCCAGGGTGGTTTCCAGGTTGGCGAGCCGTTGGCTCACACCTCCATTCGAGTCGATGTCAAGCGTAACAACCTGCCCGAGTGAAAACGTTTTTCCGTTGCCATTCTTGTCCATGACTTTTTCGCTCCTTAGTCGTGTTCGGATTGACCCGACAGAAGCTAAGGGTTGCTGCCCGCAAACTCTCCGCTGCCGCCTGGCCCTTCCCATTTCGGTCTTCTGGCCAGGCAATGCTTCAAGCCGGTCAGCACATATCCCTACGTAATCGCGTAGGGTCTCTAAAGGACCTAGGCCCGGGGGCTATTGGTCGCTTTCGAAACTTGTGCCAGCTCGCGCAGCCATTCTCAGGTTGGCGATAGCGCCTGCTTCACAATTTTTGGTTCACTGCCGTTCATCTCCGGGACAGCTCTCCAGGCCACGACCGTGTAAAAGACCTGCCCGGATTTAAAAGCCTGTACCAGAGCTTCTCCTTCAGTCCCGATTTCCTGTCCCAGCTCCGGACTGTCGCTGGATGTTCCGGATTTGGGCAGAAAATAGCGCACATTCTCCAAGGGCACTTCCGCGCGGCGTCGGCGGCTATTCCGATCGCACCCAGAGGTAGAAGTGTCGATAGCTCCGTTGGTTCCGTTCATAAGCTGTTCCTCAATTTCATTTCAGATTGTCCAAAGAAGTTGGTCGCGCAGTTATGTCGCGATGCTCTCCGTCGATCAGTCTTTCCTCGTATTCGCCGACCAGGAGACCACTCGGGTTTTCTTCCGTGCGTTTCTCGGTAATCAAGCGGACGCGGAACTCCCCCACGAGTTTGTCTGTAGTTTCCTGATGTTCGCGAACGCGACGGACCTCTTTGACCCCGAAAACCGCGAAGCTCAGCGGATCGCCCTTTACCGGTTCCAAAGAACGGAGATGAAAGACGGAGGTAATCTGTTCGTCTTGAATCTTCGCAATGATGTTTTTCTTTTCAATCGCGCTAAGCGTGGATTGCCGAAGATTAGCGGTCATCATGTTGAGAGCATCGGCCCAGCATTGATGGACCGCATCGGGGGTGAAATTTAGATATCGTTGCAAGAACAGTCGTGCAAAAGCCTGTCGTTCGAATTCGCTGGCATCGTCTTTTGCCTGCGCGGTCGACTTCGGACTATTAGGTCCCAATTGATTGCTCACGGTCGCGGCCATTCCACTCGAATCGACGCGAATCACTGTGGGCGGCTGCAAGCGAACGAAGGCAGCCATACCAATAGCCAAAAGGGTTGTAAGAAGAGAGATAAATGAGAACACCATTGCTCGATTGGCATAGGCGCGCAGGGCACCGTCATGTTCGTAATAACGGCTGTAGCGGAGCCTCTCGGGCGCATTTGCTTTTTCAATCGCGGTCGCCTTTTTTAGCCACATGATTTTTTTCTTCGTGCCTCCGGAAGACTGTGTCCCCAAACTTGCTTCAGCCAAAGCATGTTCATTGGTGTCGTTACCCAATTGCGCTGCTTCCTTTCTTCGTTACGGCACTTCCCGCGAACCTGGCCGCGTGGAACGCGATGGTCTGAGCAAGTCCCATCGGACGGAACTGCGTGGCCCAACCGGGACTTCGTGCCGCGGCTGAGAACGCCGGCGACCTCTCTGCAGCAGTAGACGCGGCTGTCGGACTCGGGTTCCCGTCCGAAGACGGTAGCCTTGGAGGGAGGGCACCGAATGCGCTCATAATTCCCTCTCGTATGGAATGGCCGAGGCCAGCCTGCGGCGGCGCGCTGGACGACATAGCAACTGCGGCATTGGAGGGAGTGACGGATGCTCCTCCCATTCCTGAAGTGCCTGCCAGTTGGGGTGTTCCCAGACCTCCGGCGAAACCGCTGAACCCGGAGATCGCCGTCCCCATGGCCGCGGCGCCGGCCCGGGCCAATGAAATGGCCGTCGATCCGACGTCTCCCGAAATCAATCTGCCGGCGAGGAAGGGAATCAGGAGTAAAGCAAGGGCGTATAAAACGCTGACCAAAGCGAGGATGAGTGAGTCCGAACCGCCTTGAAAGAACCCGCCAAAGAATCCTTGGCTCATCACCTGCTCGATACGGTTAAATTGCAAAGCCGTGATGAGAGACCCGAAGGTTGCATACAAAACGCCCCATGCATTCCAGATCATGAGGTGAGTTGCGTACCCTTTTGCGAGCCGGCCTATGCCGGAGGCAGGCAAGAGGGCCAGGACTAAAGGACCAAAAACATAGAGTACGCAGCCATAGAGAACGTAGAAGAATGAAAAGACAACGACAGCCAAAGCATAAATGAAGTAGGCGAGAAGGATCATTAAGGCAGTAACAATCGCGGCGAAGCTCGCGCTGATACTTGGCAACACCGCAGCCATGCCATTGCTGCTGAATTGCTGCTTGAGTTGATCGAACCAACTCAAAAACATATCCCCGGCCCCGGAGCTGCCAGCGATAAATTGCGCGATCTGATTGAAGGAGTCGTTCACTTCATGAAAAACGCTGCTCCAATTAGCGAGAATGATGGCGATGATGAGGTATTTGATTCCGGCGACGAGCAAGGCTTGGACGTCGCCGCCCCGAAGTACAGCCTCGTAGACTCCAATCAGGAATCCAACGAGCACGATGCCATAAGCGACGTTAATTATCGTTGGGATCATCGTTGTAGCATCGATGCCGTTCAGCCCTTGATGGAGCAATTGCTGGAAATAGAACATGACTAGCGAGACCCGTGTTGCAGAGCCTGAGCAGTGTTATTGCGGAGCGTATTCATACCCATGGCGCTGAGTTTTAGCTCAGCCCCTGCATTGGCAAGATCGATCGAGCGAATTCGTATTAGCTCGGCTAAACCGGACTGCGTATAGCCATTTGCGCGTACTAACCACGCAGACGCTTCGGCCTCCAGAATTGGTGCGGTACCCGGCGCCGATGTCTCGATCTGCCGACTGATCTGATCGGCGGCTGCGAGTTCTACATCTGCCAATGCGTCTAATTCGATTGCCTTCTTAAAGGCGGTTTGAGCCTCAGCGTCACTCATGTCTACAAGGTCACGAACTGCTTGCGGGGCATCTGCGGGCAGGATTACAGGTCCATAGACAGCAGAATAGGTCTCTCCGATTTGACCTATCGCATCTGCACTTCGAGAGAAAAGTGCCCGTTCAAGTTGCTGTGGCATGGGTAGTTGGGCGCTATGGGTCTGGAGTGCGAATAACTTTCCAGCCTGGCGCAACCGTTGTTCACTCTGTACAACCAGCGCGTGAGCGTTATTGATGGCATCGGCTGGGTACACAATGTCCTGTTCGAACTTAGCTGCGTCCTGCTGAATCTGTTGGATAGAGGTGAGTGGCCTGGCAACAACATTCTTCAAAAGACCCGAAATGGTATTCAGGCCTGCGGTGATGATGGCGCAGCAGGGGTCGAGTCCGAACTGAGCTCTGGCTCGCACGGGCGAGATGACCACAAAAAACAGCAATATAGGCACCAGGGCGAACCACCAGCTTAAGAACGAGAACGGTTGCTTCCATTTCATCTGCTTCACCTAGAACCACCTAATGTCCTCTGCAATTGCTGTCGCAGGTCTCTGTTGTCATCAGCGCTTTGCTTGCGTTTGGCATTGATATGGGCCAGGTTGGCCGCTTCCACTCGGAGCTCGGTGGCGAGTAAACGGTGCAGCATGGCCTGGCTCTGGAGATTGGCGGCCTGGGCTTGAGCCGTCAAAATAGACGCGCTGCCAGGCGCTGACAACGCTGCCTGCTGCTCAAGCCCATCGGCCACAACTAAAATTTGCTTGCTGCTCTGATCAGAAACCGTCGCGGTCTTTAAACCACTCAAAGCAAGAGCGTCGTTTGTATCAAGCACGTTTCTTTGCCTTGTACCTACCTGACCTGTCGCGGGTACTTGCTGATAGACAGTGGCGTAGGAGCTACCAATGCGATCTAAGTTCGTTGCTCCACTACCGAGAACAAGTTCTAAATCCTGGGTATGAGGTAAGTGCGCACTGCGGATATTAATGCTCTCAATTTCGGTGGCGGCGCTAGCTAGCTGTGCATGAAGCTGCAACACTTCGGATCGTGTTTGCTTTATGAGGCTGACCGGCCACAGCGCCGTCTGCTCGAAGTCTCTTACCTTTGTATTTATTGCTTCAATGTCCGTGAGCACTGTACCCACCGTGGTCTTAAGTGTGGTGGTAATGGTCGTCAGCAGAGAAATGATGTCCGCTACGCCCGCTCTTGCGGTTGCGGGCAGGAGAATCGCGGTACAAATCGCCGACGCCAGCAGGAGCTTTTTCCGGGAGAGTGAAATCTTCAATTCTGTGCTCCCTTCGGGTCGGTCACAGACCGTTCCTCGGGCAGGACTTCGCTATCGGCAAGTCCGTAGGGAAACGCATCAGCCAGCTTCCGATAGGCATCGAGAATCCGCATATCTTTGCGCTGAGACAGCCACCAAGATCGATAGAGGCGCTCTCGCGGATATGTGGTACAGATCCAATAGTCGAGAGGCGTCGGAACCATGCGTATCGTGTGTGTGGTTTCGGCCTTCTCGCCAATTACGATCAAAGCGTCAGCGCAACGACCTTTGTGCGGATCACTGAACTGCTTGATTTGGTGCAATGCCGTTGCATTAAGGTGCAGGTGCTCGGTTAGCGCAGTCATGTCGCCGGGTTGTTGCCCGATGATCTTCGTACTGGAGTTCTTCACGATTCCCGCGCCGTGAATTCGGGGTTTCGTTTGGGAACCGACGAAATCCTCGGCGGTTTGACTGACCCCCCAGACGCTAGCGTTACGTTTTCGCGCGGTGCGAAACAGCTGGACGACCTCAGGGGCCAGAACTGGAGAATCGAGCAAGAACCAGCATTCATCGAGCACGGTAATGTTTCGCTGTCCAGTTCTGCCGGACGCCCGCTGTGCGGTCGCATGGGCAATCAACAGACTCATGGCGATTTCCAGGCGAGGGTCGTCGGCAAGTTGTTCAACATTGAAGAACAGCCAGGGATGGTCGAGAGGGATTGTCGTTGGCTGGTCGAACAGCCTGGAATAGATCCCTTTTTCTCCTGTCCAACTTCGTAGCTTGATGGCGGCGAGGTGAGCTTCGTCCGTGACGCGTTGATTCTTCTCCTGGTCCCGCCATTGCGCCAGTTCGTCGCGGAGATCGGAAAACGTCGGAATGGGATTCGAAGGACGGATGGCCGCTCTTTTGTATGTCCTTAAGATCGCCTCCGACAGGAGGATGTCAAGCAGATCGCTATCTGGCGCCGCACTGTCACCCAACATGTGGCGGGTGAGGTTTTTGAGAAAAGCGACTTGGTCTTTCGAGGGCTGCCGCTCCGGATATGGAAGATCCCATGGATTAATGGTTTGGTCGGCATCAAGAGACATCGTGATCATCCGTCCGCCCATGAGCTCCACCAGCGGTTTGTATGAATCGCCGCGTTCCACAATCGAGACAAGCGGATTAGCGCGTGATGCCATCGACAACAACTGTTGAACCATGAAGGTCTTACCGCCGCCGCTTTTGGCCATGATCAGCATGTTTGCATCGCTCAGGCCTGGATCGAACGGTGAGAACGGAATCAGCTGGCGATACGGAGTTTCAAACAGGAAGAACGGCGAGCGCGGGGTTCCTTGCCATGGAGTTTCGACTGGAATTAGGTCGGCTGCATTAGTCGTCAACATGTCATGTTCGCGGCGGTCCTCTTCCGCCATTCCCGGCAACGCGCTGAAGAAGAGCCGTCTCTTCGCGAGGGTCTCGGTAACTGCTTTGGCGCCATTCATCCTCGCCACTGCGTAGAGAAGCTGCTGACGGCGGTTGCTGAGAAGACGTTCAGCCTCGTCCAATTCAGCCCGCGTAGTTACAGGATTAGAAGTACGGGTGCAGATGGTCAAACTTAGCTTGGCGGTCTTGACGGAACTTGCAATGATTTCCTGCTGTACCTTGAAAAGCTGGGCCTCCGCTACCTGCGCTTCGACATTCACCCGGAGTCCGCCGCGGCTGTCGCGCTGTGCGGCCTGCATTTTCTTGAGACGGCTCTTATATCCCCGCAAAACCTTGGTCTGATCAGGAATAGTGAAATGAGCGTTTATGACGATTGGAAAATCGAGTGCGATCAGTTCGCGGAGTATTCCCGGGAAGGTGGCGTCGGGAAGTTCTTTCAGACTGACAACCGAGAAGAGCAATCCACCGACGTTCAGATATGAATCGGTCTCGTCAAGGATGCTAACGTTTGCCAATTGCTGTGGGGCGCTCCGGTATTCAATAAAAGCGTCACCGGGAATGTAGTCGCGTGTATCTGAAGTGGACGGGTTTAGTGCGCGTTTCGCCTCGCGAAAGAGATCTTGATCGCTTAGCCGACGAGGGTTGAGGTCGGCCGCTCGCATGCTCGTCTCGATGCCCACCAGCAGGCTTTCAAACTCAGAGACAAGTTCTTTATGCTTGCGGCGGCTGCGCTCAATAGCCTTGCGGGCGGAGAGACTCCAGTTCGGACGAGAATCTCGGGATTTGCCCGTCATCTGATGGTGCGCGACGGGGTCCCATACGAAATAAACATGAAGCACAGGTCGCAAGTAACGCCCTTCCAGCTCATTCCTGTGCCAACCTTCAAGCCTGACTCCATCTAGCGCACTCGATACCTCATGTCCGGAGCTGCGCTGATCGGAATACATCGCGAGTAAGTTGCCGATGTCCCGTAGAACCTCATATCGAACCTGTACTCTCATGGACTGTTCCGGAATTGATTTCAAAAGTGCCCCAAGCATGAGTTTGTTGCGATTACGTTCCTCATCGCTTGCAAAATAGCTAACCGTGCCACGCAGTTCGAAGCCGGCGACCAATGCTCCATTCGTTCGTACCATCACCCCGTCTAGGTAGTCACGCACCGGAAGCAACGTGCAGAGCGCAGGATCGTCGAGTTGTTTCTCGTGTTGCTCCCACGTAACAGGCATCAGTCCAGATCCTCCATCAGGTAAGTTGTACTGAAAGTCGCACCCCGCGCGGCCGCACAGTACCTGCGTGCTTTCGTATGCCAGAAAAAGAGGTCACGCAAGTAGCCGCGAGGCTTTCCATATTTAAAGACCATCAGCATGGGAACGACCGAGAGGGGGACGCCATACTGAATGAACACACTCAGCTGACCGTTTATGAATCGACTAAGCACATTTGTGACGGCCGCTAACCCGAGCACAAGAAAGAGATCCTCAAATTCCAGACAGAGGAAGGTAGCTCTTGTGTGTAGGTTGCGATTCACCGGGGTAACATCCAGGGCCATTGTTCACCTCACTCCTGGGGTTTGGATCCAGAACTCTGCCAATCGCAGAATTCCGGAAAGGGCAAAGCACATCATGGCCGCAACAAGATTCCTGACCCAGGCATCTCCAATGGTCATGCGCTCGAGGACACCAGCCGAATGCAAGACAAGCATTACGACCTGTAAAACTCCGTACAGGGGCAGAATCACATTGCACGTCCAGTTCACGAGGGTCAGGATCGATATCCAGTACCGATCCGGATCGTCGGGTGTTGCCTGTTGGGCAAACCCCTCAAGTGCTCTTAGAAGTCCCGAGCACATCAGCGCGGCGAAACCTGCCCACGAAAGGTGGGAATACGTATGGCCTTTGCTGAACTTGTAGATTGCCGCCGCGAAGAACAGTCCGGATAGAGTCGGCATGATCACATTGCCCACCCAGTTGGTCAGGTTAAGCAGCGCGTTATCAAACATGGATCACCTCCGATCTCTGCTTACCTGACCATTGCTTGGACAAGTTTCCACAGCGCTGTGACACTCAAGAACGCAAGAGACGAAAACACCAATGAGAAAAAGGGCTTGTTGCGAGAAAAGTTAATGATTGCGCCGACGACGGCCAGACCAGCAGCCTCAGGCAGGATCGTTCCGGAGACATAGTTCCAGAGCGAGATCAGCATGTCGCTGGTCGCAAATTCTGTGCCGCTGTTAAAGCTCTGCATCAGCCGTATAGTTCCGGATATCGATAAGAGGAATAGCCCGGCAACGATCGAACCCAATGGATTTAGTCCTTGTGCTCCATCGAGAACAGCTTTGAGGACAAAGAACGCCGAGAGGACCGGCAGGAACCTGGCAACAACGAAATCGGAAACGAACGTCGTAAGGCTCGAGTCCAACGAACGCAACCAAGGGCCAACGATGGCCATTTGTTGCGGCTGCGTGGGAATTCCTTGCGAGGCGAACCATGACAGGAATTGCGGCAGTGTCAGAAGGATGACAGACCACAGCACCCACTTCTGAAAACGTCCACCGACTTCAAAATTCACGCCGCTTTCTTGCCGCAAGGCAACGCCGGCGAGCATCATCGTGCAAATCGCAGCTGGTACCGCCATGTTGAGCAGCAATTGCGTTAAGTCGGTGAGTAATTGAGGTAGAAGCATGTTGACACTCAGGAAGGAGCGCATTTCTTTTACGGAATTCCGGCTTGACCTTGTTGAATCCAGAACTCGAGGAGCCTTGTCAGACCGGAGATCATCAGCAGTCCGCCCCCAGCGATTGCCCAACGTGCGACGCCGCGCCCGTTGGTGTAGCTGACGATCGCCATCACAACGCAGAGCCCAGCCCCCACCGGAGAAATGACGTTACCAATCCAATTCACCAGGTTAAGAAATGCTCCCTCGGGCTGGGCTGCTGTTTGCCCCTGAACGGCTCTGTTAAGTTGGGGAACAGTGCCCAAATTCTGTCCTTGAGCTGATGACGAAAATTGAGGCAGGAGTGTGAAAGAGAGAAATAGGACGAACATTAATTGAGAGGCCCTAGAGTAATGAGGCTTCATTCCTTGGCTCCGTGCCGTTCAACGACCAATGAATCCGTCAACGTCTGGAGAAGATAGGGTTGGTGAGACATTCGCGCAAGCTAGCGAGTACAAAATCACACTCGACGCACGCTCTTGCGATAACTGTCAGGCCTGCATCGGCATGCTTGACATGAGTTCCATCATGTAAAAACACGGGGATACTTAAACTTCAGCAGAGAAATCCAGGCAGGCAATTCGAATTGCTGTTGGCGGCACTCTATGAGGTAATTTACCCAGCTACGTTGGGACTCATGTCTTCGCCGCATGTATTTGCGTCATGCCGTCAGAAGATAGTGTTGGCGGCACTAGCTTTGTGTTTTCGCCGGAAGCGAGCCGGCGCTGTTTGATGATTTGGAACTGGAGAAGTTAATCAGCGGAGCACGAGAGAGAACCAAAGAGGCGAAGGTCGCTCACGGCAGGAAGATGACGCCGTATGGGAACAAGAAGACGCCAGGAGCCCCTTCATGGCGGTTAGGTCCTCGATCAACCCTAAATGTCGTTCATCGAAGGACCGCGAGACCCGGAGCGATAGGGTCAGCTGGGTCAGCGGCACAGGATCTTCGTTTTATCCAGAAACGCCGCCGCCCGATGATTACATGACGAGCCTCATTGCGAAGGTTGCGTGTCATTTAATTCACGCTGCAGTTGCAGGAGCTGTCGCAATTCGTCTGTTTTCGAGACAGATACCCTTGACTCAGGTATACGTAAGTCGAGGCGTTGAGCCGCCCGTTCCATAGTGGATTTCTGCAAAATAATATAGAGCTCGGTGCCGGCGTGAACTGAGATCACGCTCTGCTCGGTCAGAGCTGAATTGTTGAGGCTCTGGTCTGCCGCCTGCCCAATATTGCTGCTGATCCTTTCGCGGAAAAGATCCCCTTCACTTAGCGGCTGGTTCAGGCTTCCCCGACCGAGCACTGTGGCGGTGATCTCCCCCATACCGGCAAAGGAACGGATCAAAATATTCTTGCCCGCGTGTCTGCTTTCCACTCTTCCCCGCAACGGTTGAAGGTGAAGGTCGGCAGCAACCGCCTCAACTCCCAGGACTGCTCCGTCGGGCATTAATAGCGAGTTGAAGTGAATTCCGACATAGCCGGAACGGTCGGCCATCTCTAATTGTCCGAATGCCTTTGCGCCTGCCGGAATAAGGATTTGACCGTCCCGCTCGTAGTTGTATTCGATCACTGCGACGGCTGGGCTGTGCACAGCCGTGCTGACGGCGGATTCAAGTTTCGCACGAAGCTTTGTTCCGGGCGCAAGACTAATTCCAACTGCAAGTTGAGGCATTGGCTGTTCGACTTTAGGAGTGACCTTCTGTACGAATACAAGAGATGTTTTCTCCAGACGCTCATGGACATCGCTAGATTCCACTGGCTCCTCTAGTGTGGGCGGAGGTTCAGGTTCGGAGAAAGCAGCAGGTGGCCGGCCGGTTACCGGTTGCCAAGTTTTCCCGTTCTCGAAAGGACGAATATCGCCGAGCGTGCGAGGCCTGCTGTCCTCCGGGTCGGGAGTTTCAGTTTTTTCGAGGCGCTGGAGTTCCTCGGCACTTACTGTGAACGTAGAGGGCTCCGGATTTGAGGAGCCTTGCCAATCCAGAATGGGCGTTGCGGTTGCTGAGGCGGTGACGGGGTCTTTGACTTCCGGCGTCGTGGGATTTGAGGCCTTCCTCGTCGCATTCTGTTGAGGGCTTCGCCGAGAGAAACCTCCAACCGTGAGAAGAAGGCACACCACAATCATTCCACTTGCGATGAAGAAAAGTCGGCCATTGTCTTTGAGAAACAACCCAGGCTTCGGCTTTGAAGGCACGAAGGGAACGCTCTGGTTTACGCCCACCAATGCACTAGGGGGAAAGGTGTCAGCCGGTTGCTGGGTCTGTTCGGCTTGAGTGACCGTTACTTCACCTGGGTTCATTGTTCCTCTCCTTCCGCGCTCCACGTGAACGGTACGACCAATCGCAAAGGTTTATCGATGCTTTCAGCATCTATGATCTCGAGGCTTATCCGTTCCGAAGACTCTTTGAACGCGGGCCGTTTGAACACCACAACACCATCGATCCGTTCGCTCGGTTCCAACCGCCGGGCTGTCATGCGAAAGTCAGAGATGGCGATGGGTTCGGCTTTGATCTGCCTGGAGCCGTTCGCGTGGTCTGTATTGGTCAGCTCGATTTGTGGGGGTAAAAGCTCAATTGTCCGCTTCGAATTATTGAGAACTGAAAAGCTGAGAATCTCTAAATCGTCTTGACGGACAGGATTTCCGACTGCACCCAGCAGTTCCTTACCTTGCCATACAAGGGAAGCTGAATGCTGCTGCTTTTCGAGCTCCCTAATTACCACGTTCTTTTCCTGAACGAATGCCCGGGGAGGTTCGATCGCGTCCTTCGGGAGAAGAGAAATCGTTTCCGGAATAAGAAAGCTTTCTCGATCTGAAGCGCTGCTAAAGCTTTGAGGCAGCCTGTACTCAAGCAAGAAGTCGACACGTGCAGATGCGGCTGATCTGCCACCACTGACGAGATATAGACTGATATGCTGGCCTGATTTTGTCGTGATCAAGGCGTTACTTTCACACTGTGCCGACGTAACGGGCTTAATAAAGACCAGTTGCGGCTCAGCTTCCGAGTGCTCAGCACGAAAGGTCGTCGGATTACCAATCACCACCGAAGTTATTTCTTCTGGCACCTTCACCGAGGTCGCGTATCCCTCTGCAAGGTGGAGCACGGTCACCGTGCCAGTTTCTATGGGCACGGTGGTGATTGCAGGAACGATCTTACCGGTGTGCGTTTGAGGCAGAGCCACTGCAGAGAAAAAAATGACGGCAACAACCAGCTGCACTCTCATCTCGGGAGCACCCCCTTTCGACCAAATGATCCACGCTCGAGCCGCCTCCGAATAGACTCTACATAGGCCACTACTGCAATGTTTGAGTAGGTCAGGCCTCTGCGCTCGATCGGACGTTCGCCGGCGTAGTAAGCTGCGGCGACAAGCCTCAGATCTCCACCGAACTTGCCGCGCAGATAACCGAGGTAGCGGATTCCACCGGCAATGTTTTGACGCAGGTCGCAGCGATTGCGAACATGCAGTTCTTGCGCCGTGGCCGGCATGAGTTGCATGAGTCCCACGGCACCTTTCCGCGAAACTACGCAAGCTTTCCATCCTGATTCCTGCTCGATGAGAGCACGCACAAATTCAACGGGAAGGTCATAGTGACGTGAATAGGCGCTCACATAGTATTCGGCCTGAAGTCGCAATTCATTTCTGCTAGCGGCCCAAAGTGGAACTGACAAAAACATAATGAGCGTTATCGTGGCGTCTTTCATGCCTCGCTTGCCTCCGTGCTGTACTGGTGTGCGTCGTAAATCAAACTGGCCCAACCATCGCGCAACAACAGTTTGCTTCGATCTGCCTCGGTCTTTGCCACCAGAGGAAGGAGCGTGTCTCGCATCTCAGAGGTAATGCCTTCGTATCCAAGCAATTCAATTGCCTGGGCCAGGTCGAGCATTTCTGAGATTGATGGGGACTTCTCGAGGCTCCAACCGCGCAGCGCTTTCGCTAATCCAGCCATCTCGCGATGAAAGTCCTCATTGTGGCCAGGTGTCCGCAATCGAAGGATCACAGCTTCGCGCTGTGGTGAGGGATGGTCGGAGCGCAGATACAACGTTCTCCTGCGAAGGGCGTCACCAATCCTTCGTTCTTCATTGGAGGTTAAAACAACAAAAGGAATGGTATGAGCTTTGACTACGCCCAACTTAGGAATACTCAACCGCCATTCGCTCAGGACCTCCAGCAACATGGCCTCAAAAGCCTGACCGACCTTGTCTAGTTCATCGATTAACAAGACGCAGGGCCGCGGGGACAATATGGCGCGCAATAGCGGGCCTGCAGCGAAAAAAGCGTCACTGTACAAGTGCTTTTTGACGGTTTCCCATTCAACGGATCCGGATCGGCAGAAAGTTTCCACCGCAAGGCGCTGGAGAGCCTCATCAAATTTGCCAATGGCCTTCTCCTCGTTGATGCCTTCAAAGCACTGCAATCTCTCCACCTCGGCGTCCATCGCTTTCGCGACTGCATAAGCAATCTCCGTCTTTCCGCTTCCAGGAGGACCCTCGAGCAGAATCGGCTTATGTAACCTGGAAGCCAGATAAATCGTTGTGGCGGTCACCAGCTCGCTGATGTAACCGCCGGCGGTCAGTCGCGAAAGTACATCCTTTCCTGACGAAAACATTCTGTCTGCTCCGAGATCAACCAGAGTTGAGCGCGAGGGAGAAAGTAAGCTGGGTTTTCCGCTCGGTCAAATTAGGCTGAGCGAGACACTAAAGCATACCGAGCTTCCAAGATGCTCTTATCGGCTTCATACACAAGCTATTGGGAATCTTTGACAACACTTTGAGTGAGATTTGAGTGCTGTTTACACCGGAGGTTGGCTTACAACGAATTGTCTCAGCGCGAGTTATTTCTAACTGCCCCCGTGTTTGGTCATTTCATGAGAAACAAGTAATTGGGTTCATGTAGTCGCATTCGGTTACTGTCTCCTCCGCAGATGTTATTGAGTCAGCGAACTCGGCATTGTTCACTACTGCTTAACCCTTTTTCCGGCAACCGGCGGCTTAGTGCAGGTAGAGATCGCACGGCTTGACAGGTGCAAGTCAATAGACCCCACCAATGATGGATTGCTGACTATCGCGACAGGCATGGTCAGACCTCTAGAAAACGCGACATCAGAATGCTGTTTTCAAAGCAACAGTAAGTAGTCGGTTAGCGCGAATGTGCAGACTGGCCCACGGCCGAACTCGCCGAGGGGCATTGGGGCTGCCATGGGTGCTGCGCATAGGAGTGTGTTTGCGCTCTTGATCTGACGCTGCGGCAAATCGAAAGAGAGGTGTTGCTCGACGAGGCTATTTATGTCAACGACGTGAGATTGGACGAAACACCAATGTGAAAGGAGATTTCTATGGAGAAGAGCAGAGGAACAATGAGCGCCTATCGGATGTTTAGCGTGAGCGAACTGGGAGTGAGCACGGCGGATCCTCACGTAGACCAAATCATCAAAGAATTCCTTGCTATCGGAGAAGCCGTCGCCGCCCGGTGGATTCAAATGCCGAAAGGCATCTTGCTGCTGCAAATGGCGCCCGAGAACCCAAACTCGGGGGCGATTTATGTGTACGACCGCATGCGCCATAACTTCTACATGCTGGGTTTTGAAGGAGCGGAAGATACGATCACGCTTCAGCAGTTCGCAGATCTGTTGGTTGAATACGATCTCCTTCGCTACGCCGAGCAACCAGCGTTGCTTGATGACCAGTGGCCCAAGCGCAAGACCGCGTAATCCACCATCCATCCAAAAAGTTGACCGAGCCCGGCAACGCAAGTAGGAAATGACTGGAGGAGGAAATGCAGTTGCAAGTATTGGCCGACGACGACCTTGTTGCGAAGTATTTCGAGCTTTTCGTAAACCGGCGTGCTTACACTCTGCAAAGCTCTGTTGCCGATGAAGAGAAAGGACGTCGCTCTTACTATTACCGCCCGAAAGGGCTCTCCTTGTCGGCGGCCACGATCCGTAGCCATCTTCAGGGAAACATTACGATTGGACTCTATGCGATCAGTCCAGCCACTCAGCGTTGCAAGTGGGTGGCGATCGATGCAGATTACGCGTCTGCGCTCGAAGACCTTTTGAAACTGCAGTGGGAGCTACGACAGGATGGGGTTGAGGCTGCGCTAGAAAAGTCCCGGCGCGGTGGGCACCTGTGGATATTTGCCGCCCACCCTGTGCTTGCGCGCGACTGCCGCCTCTACGTACAGAGCCTGGCGCAGCGACTGGCAGTGCCAATCAAGGGAGTACAGCCCACGCATGATGACGCTTCTGGCTGCATGGTTACGGTCGATGGAATCGAGATCTTTCCGAAGCAGGATGAGCTCGCGGCCGATGAGTTTGGCAACGCGATCCGCGGCCCGTTGGGGATACATCGTGGGGTAGGGAAGCGGTTCTGGTTTTACGGAGCCGACTATACGCTCGAAGCCCAGATCTCTTATCTCAGCAAGCTGAAGCCAATTACTGAGGAGGAGATTGCGAAGTTCATCGTCAACCTCAGTGCAAGTGGGCAGCTTCCCGCTGCAGCAACCTCGAGGCCCAGGAAGCTCAACTTTCCCAAGCATCCAGCGCACAGCGAGTTCTGTATTCTCGAGCACGTCGCGGAGAAGAAGCGCAGGAGCGGTCGCAATTACTTCACGCGGTGTCCTTCGTGTGCACAGCGGGGGCGGGACAGGAGAGGCGACAACCTGGCCATTTGCATCGTCGATCCCCGCAAGTACAGGTGCTGGGCCGGGTGTACCAAGGAAGACATTCGCGCTGCTCTGGGATGTCCGATTCCACGGCGGAGAGCATGAGGCGATGAGCGATTCCAAGGAAAACCGCGCACTGGGGACCGCCGAGTTACCTGAAATTGAAAGTGTCCTCCGCGATCCGGCTGCTTCCCAGTGGTTGCAGAGCGCGCTGCGATCGGCCCTCCATCGCGATCCGGTTGATGCGGCCAATGATGCTGAGGTGCTGGCGCGATTGCTCGATGAAAGATGTCGCGGAATTCTGGGTTTGAAATAAGAACGGGCGTTGGCCTAACGCGCGCCGCCTGCTCCCGAAGTAGCGCCCCCAAAGTTGGGTCCGCATCGGCTGAACGGTCGACCCAACCTTTTCTTCTCTTTAGGGACGCAAAAGCAAAAATCCCCAATCTACCCCCTATTAATAAGGAGGAGGGCCATGTCTCGAATCAATGGAGATGCGGTGCCTTCCGGCGGTGGTCAAGCCGAGTTCCGGTCGGAAGCTGCTGAAACCTCTCGCGGGCTTTCCGCCAGTCAGGTTCTTCACTTCACTCCAAGACAGATCAAGAGACTGGTAGCGAAGCTGGAGGCTCCATTCGAGCCTTCACTGATTTCCTGGCGCGTTACCAACACCATACGTGTGGGCGGACGGCTTCGCGGTCAGGTGCTTCCGTATGCCGACCAGAGGGCGTACAGCGATCGTCTGAATCAGCTTTTCACCCCAGCGGGGTGGACGCGGAAGTACACAGTTCATACCAGCGCGAATTTTGAGCGCGGTGAGGATGAGAAGCTGGTCTCAAAGGTATTCGTCACCTGCGATCTCACTGTCTGGGGGATGGGCTCGCATTCGGCCACGGGTGAGGAGTGGACCGACAATGAGAATGCCGGCACTGCGGCCGAAGCTCAAGCATTCAAGCGCGCGTGCTCCTGCTTTGGATTGGGACGGTATCTCTATAGCCTGGGCAGAGTGTGGGTGGATTTGGATGAGCGGAAACGGCCGATTGCGACTCCCATGTTGACGGGATGGGCGACTCCGCAAGGCTGGAAGATAGGCTTGCGTCCAGAAGGAATGCCGGCGAACGGCAAGGCGCGGCATCGAGGCGCAGCGATGAGTGCGACGGATGGGAACGGCGTTTCCACGCATGCGATCCCGCACGAGTTGGTAGGCCGGATCGAGGCGATGGCGGAACGGCTGGGCAGGACTCTCTATCGAGGATTACTGAAGAGCGTGGCTCGAGCGTGGAAACCGGGCGATATCCATGACGAAGCGACTTTGAAAAGGGTCCTTGCCCACATGGAGTCAGCAGAGCGTGGCAGGCAACGACTCGCGGTTGCGGTCGACCAGGTTGGGCGCGAGCGCCTGATCGAGATCGTGCGATCGCACGCTCTCAGCTCTCTTGATCAAATCGACAGTCTGGAAGTCTTGCACAAGATCGTGGTCGAGCTGGAAAGCGAAGCGCAATGCCAAAAGCAAAGCTGAGCTCGGTCGGGATTGAGGGCGCCTCAGGCGCGTATTGAATCAACCAAGAAAGAAGACAAAGGCTCAACTCAGTGACAGGGTTTATCCCGCACATCGGCCCGGGTATGGTAGCTCCGGACCACAGCACAAAAGGAGCCTGCTCAGGGTTGGGCCTGTTTTAAAGAGATGACCTGATGGGGAGGCAAAGAAATTGTTCACACCGAAAATTCGGATTTTGCCCCTCGTGCAGCAACGTTTCTGGCCTGAACTGAAGCAAACGCCGCGTACCTTCGTTCTATATGAAGGAACGGCGATGGCTCTCCGGCTTGGCCACCGCCAATCCGAGGATTTCGAACTTTTTCTCGAACGAGGCCTTCGAACCAGAAGAACTTTGGAAAGAGATTGAATACCTGCGCACGGCACGAATCGACCTGCGAGGCGACAACACCCTGACCGCAGTCCTCGACCGCAGAGGTCCGGTCAAGGTCTCATTCTTCGGCGACGTGGGGATGAGCCACGTGCATGAACCCGATCTGACCGAAAATGGGCTTCAGGTCGCTTCTCTGCTGGACTTAACAGCAACCAAACTCAAGACGGTTCAGCAGCGTGCGGAAGCCAAAGATTATGGCGACATCGTTGCGGCTTTGAATGCCGGCATCGACTTGAGTGAAGCGCTGGGCGCGGGGCAGTCGGTCTATGGGGGCAGCTTCAGCGCGTTGGCCGCTCTCAAGGCTCTGACCTATTTCGAAGATGGCAATCTCCCTACTCTGCCGGCTGACGTTCGGCAACGCCTAATCACCGAGGCAGCGAAGGTAAAATTACAAAGGTTACCGGCGATTGCGGCGAAGCCAGGAATTATCCGTTTGGAGTAAGGAATGTCGCAAAAAGACGATCTTCTTCAAGTGGCGAAGCGGGTTGTGTGGTTCGAATCTCCGGAAAGCGCATTGCAGCAGCCCAAGCGATTTTTGGCGTACCTCATGACTTACGGAACGCTTGAGGAGGTCCTGGTAGCCAAGAAATACTTTTCAGAAGCCGATTTGGAATCCGTTTTGCTAGATCCACCTCCGGGAATTTTCGATGCGCGGTCATGGAACTACTGGCACGTGTTCTTCAAACGTGAGCCTGTCCCGCCTCTTCCTAAGAGGTCCCTGGCAAACCATCGGCTCGAATGAGCTGACTGCTGTCTCAGCGACTCCTCTTATTTTTAAGCTTTCGCTGCAGGGCCTGAATACCAGCGCACGTAATAATAGAAGATGCGACGATGGGATCGTTTTAGATGGGGGAAATTAGGCTGTCAAGAGTCTTTCCCATTCGAGGCCGGTTTCAAATATAACGTCACGGATCTACAACAACTGGCGGTCGGCTAACTGCAGGGCATGACTACAAACTTTTATTTCCGGCACGGAAAGCGCTGGTTGGATGTCGTTGGTGCCGTCGTTGGTTTGGTGGTTCTATCTCCACTGCTTCTCGTGATCGGAGTCGCGGTGAGAGTGACTTCCCGGGGACCGGTATTGTTTCGTCAGTCGAGGGTTGGGCTTGGCGGCACTCCGTTCGTAATCCTGAAATTTCGTTCGATGACCCAGGGTGCAGAAAAAATGGGGCCGGGAATTACCCGAGAGAAGGACCCTCGTATTACTAAAATCGGTGTCTTCCTAAGAAAATGGAAGTTGGACGAGTTGCCTCAGTTGGTAAACGTGTTGCGAGGCGACATGAGTATTGTTGGTCCGCGGCCCGAGCTTGCCCAGTACGTGCAACACTATACGGCACAGCAACGCCAGGTTCTATCGGTAAGACCAGGGATTACAGATTTAGCCTCATTGCGTTACCGCAGCGAGGAGGCGCTTCTTCAAGCCAGCAATGATCCCGGGCGTTTGTATCTGGAGAAGATTATGCCGGACAAATTAACGTTGAACCTGCAGTATATTGAAAGCTTGTCATTCATCGGCGACCTTACTTTGATTGTGTTGACGCTTAAATCACTGGTGATTCGCTCGACGAGCGGCACCAATTACGGCTGCCTTCCGGTTTGAGCTTTTAGAACCTCTTTAGTAAATCCGGTAAGCCAGCTTTGTGATTGTCCATCGACATCCCCTCACAATCGAGATCTCTAGTAGCTGCCTCTCGGTTGATCGCCCAAGCGGCTCCGGCATTCCCCCCACCTGAATTATCCGCATTAGCTGTGCGAGTGCGATCCGCTCTTCAATGGCTCGGTCATTTAGAAAACCGCACTTCAATCCTGAAAACAACATTTCTATTCGTACTCGACAGCCTCTGAGAGGAGGATGTATGAAAGCTTCGCAGATATCGAGCGCGTTACATGCTCTATTCGCTGCCCGACAACCACTCTTTATTTGGGGAGGCCCGGGCATTGGGAAATCAGCCATCGTTCGCCAATTTGCGGCGGAGCAGGGAGTCGCATTGCGCGATGTACGGGCGCTCTTACTCGATCCGGTTGATTTGCGTGGTCTGCCTTTCCTCGGAACTGACGGGCGATCCAAGTGGGCGACACCGGAATTTCTGCCGCAGGAGGGTTCAGGGGTTCTTTTTCTCGATGAACTGAATGCGGCGCCGGCGATGGTCCAGGCCAGTTGTTATCAGCTGGTGCTCGATCGCAAGCTCGGCGAATACGTTTTGCCGGAGGGATGGGCCATTGTGGCTGCGGGCAATCGCGATTCCGATCGAGCGGTCACAACGCGCATGCCGAGCCCTCTGCGAAACCGCTTTCTGCACCTTGAATTCGAAGTAGACCTGCAGGATTGGTCGGAGTGGGCGATCCAAAACGGGATTCGCCCGGAAGTCGTCGCCTTTCTGCGCTTTCGCCCGGAGCTGCTGAGCGCCTTCGATCGCGATGCGCACGCGTTTCCCTCACCGCGATCCTGGGAATTCGTCTCGCGTATTCTGGCGGCCGGCACGGAGGCAACACTCGAGCATGAACTCTTTGCCGGCGCAGTCGGCAGCGGAGCGGCGACGGAATTTTCGGCTTTCGTAAGGATGTTCCGCGAGCTCCCCAACATCGACGCTATTCTTCTAAACCCGCTTCAAGAGCCGGTGCCGGAGAGTGCCGCAGCGCAATACGCAATCGCCTCGGCCCTGGCTCGCCGCGCCTCGGAAACTAACTTCGATCGGGTTTGCGTGTACCTCAACCGCATGCCCACAGAATTTCGGGTCTTGTGCGTGCGCGATGCAACGTTAAGAGAACCGCTCATCCGGCATACGCCGGCGTACACCCGGTGGGCAATTGAAAATCACCACGTGCTGGTCTAAAGCAGCCTGCGTTTCTTTACCAATGCTTCTGCTGCCTAGCACGCAGGCTCGATGGTCTTCCACAGCGTGAGCCAATCGAGACTCCGCGTCTCGATAACAAGCCAAAGCAGTCATGTCTTTCCGGCTCAACCGAGGCGGGACCCATCTGTCGCACAAATCTTGACCAATAAATACACAGGAGGCTTCGATGCCCGATGCTTGTCTTGCTGTTTCTTCGAGTTCTGTTTCGGAACTCTCCTTGTCTTCACGGGCGATGTTGTCGTCGTTGTCGATCAGCGTGTGGACGGCACGCAAGCACGATGCCGACGCGTCGGAAGAGATCGCGGCGCGGCATGGCGCCCAAGCCGATGCCGGGCGCTATCACAAAGTGCTGCTTCCCAAAGAGGCACTCGCGGAGATCCAGAAGATCGTCAGCGAAGCCCGACAAGAGCACTACTTCATCACTCTGCCCTGGGACGACAACGGTTATCGGGTCTTGCCCGCCGCGGCTTACATGGACCACGTGGAAAAGATGCGGACCCTGGGGAAGCGTTTCTCGGTCGCGGTCGATGTGCTGGTGAGCCGATTCGGCACTCTGGTCGACCAAGCCAGGACGCGCCTCGGAAGCCTTTTTCGTGAGTCGGACTATCCCACCGCCAACGAGCTGAGAGCCAAGTTCTCTTTTGAGACCAAAGTGCTGCCGTTGCCCGACGCGGGAGATTTTCGCGTGGCCCTGGGCGACGAAGAGAAGGAGTGCATCAGGCGACAGATCACCGCCGCAGTCAGAGCTTCGCTTGAGGTCGGCAGCCGCGAGCTGTGGTTTCGTCTCTACGACGCGGTGCGACATATGGCTGAGCGGCTGGAGGCTTACAAGGTCAGCAGCGAAGGGGTGCAGCATCCCTTTCGCGACACCGTTGTCACCAATCTGGTGAAGCTCAGCGACGTTCTTCCCAAGCTGAATGTGACCAACGATCCCGAACTCAACCGTTTGGCCGAGCAGGTCCGCAACTCGTTGCTGGTCGATCCCAAAGAGCTAAGGACCTCGGAATTGAAGCGCGCTCAGACGGCGCAGGCTGCAGCAGAGATCGCCCAACGAATGGCAGGTTACATGGCCGGCTATTTGGTTGCGGAGCGTGAACCGATGGAGATCGCATGAACATCGACAGAGCACTGGAGCGAAAGCTCACACGCGCGCGAACCCAACTGCTCTTAAGCCAGCCATTCTTCGGAGCGCTGTGCCTGCGACTGAAACTGGAATCCGGTGCGCTGCCCATGATGGCCACCGACGGTAGGCGCATTATGTACAACCCAGGATTCGTCGAGGCGCTCAAGCCGGCGGAGCTTGAAGCGGTCTTCGCCCATGAAGTTCTGCACTGCGCCCTTGGCCATCACTGTCGTCGCGGCGAACGCGATGCGCAGCTTTGGAACCAGGCCGCCGACTTGGCCATCAATCCCATATTGGTAGCTAACGGTTTTACCCTGCCTTCGGGAGCTTTGCTCGATTCCGCTCTTGAGAATCTGAGCGCAGAAGAGATTTATGCGCGCCTCTCGCGGCCAGGCGACCCGGATCCAGCGGCGGCGCAGCCGCCGCCATCATCGTCGGCCAACACGACGGAAAATAGCCGTCAACAACAGCCAAACAATTGCGCACCCGGCTCTGCGAATGAGAGAGCAGGAAATGGAGCTACCCCTCAAGAAGGTGCGCAGACGGGCACTTCATCACCGCAGGCAGCAGGTTGCGGCGAGGTGCTGGACGCGGTCGATGAGCTTGGCCATTCAGCGACGCAAGCGGAGAAGAGTCGCCAGCAACAGGAGTGGAGCATCGCCGCTGATCAGGCGATGCGGGCGGCGAAGGCCTGCGGCCACGAACCCGCAAGTCTCAAACGACAACTTGAGGAAAGTCGCGAGTCACAGCAGGACTGGCGGGCGATCCTGCAGGACTTCATTACCGCGCAGGAGCCATCGGACTACCGTTGGAGTCCTCCTAACCGCCGTTACATCGCCTCGGGTCTGTACTTACCTTCGGTAGAGCGGACCGGAGTGGGAACGATCGTCATTGCCGTCGACACCTCCGGCTCGATTGCGGCCAAAGAGCTCGAACAGTTTGCCGGAGAAATCAGCGCAATTTGCGAGCAGGCACAGCCCGAAGCGGTGCACGTGGTCTATTGCGACGCAGCCGTGCAGGGCTCACAGGAATTTCAGCGCTGCGATGCCATTCAGCTAGAAGCCAAAGGCGGAGGCGGAACGGATTTCCGTCCAGTCTTCGAATGGGTCGAGCAGAAGCATCTCGAACCGGTTTGTCTTATCTACCTCACCGATCTGTGCTGTCACTCCTATCCCGAGCCGCCCGAGTACCCCGTGCTCTGGGTAACGAGTTCGCGCAGGCAAGCAGCATTTGGGGAGACGCTGCGGATCACGG